>NZ_JANQDJ010000066.1:0-66100 GCF_029891685.1 Umezakia ovalisporum Ak1311
GTTCAACAAGTTGAAAAATTAGGTTGAAAACCAAGAACAACCAAAAAATTGATTCCCTTCTCTCAATTTTATATTGGTCGCAATTCATCATCCCGTTAAGTCTGACCACTGTAACGTGAGTCCTCTTGCTCCATTAAGATAAAATAATTAGACTTGTCAGCAGTAGTAAGCAACTGCGTTATCCTAGGCTCAAGAAGTCTCAAATTTTAGCTAGAGGAGGACCCACAATGGCTTGGCGCGGCTCTACAACGGTTTCCGACCGCATTTTTGCTTGTTTACCCTATCTACTACCCTTGATAGAAGCTCTAACCTTTAGTAGATATTTGTTCGCTGATTTCCCTGCACTAAAATTACTGTTGATTCCTTTAGGTCCAGTACTGGTAATTTATCAAGTTGTTCCTTTTGCTAACTTGATTATTTTCTTTGCTTTATTTTTTTTAGTGGTAAGAAACGAAAAAATCAGTCACTTCATTCGTTTTAACACTATGCAGGCTATTCTTTTAGACATTGTGATATTCTTGTGTACCTTACTCCTGGAAATTCTGACTCCGATTCCTGGTGCTGGCTTGGCCGTACAAACCCTCTCCAACACCATATTTCTGGGCATAGTAGCAGCAGTGGTGTATTCTGTTGCTCAATCCTTGTTTGGTCGTTATGCAGAAATTCCAGCAATTTCTGATGCAGTGTATATGCAAGTGCGGTGATATCCTTCTGGATCTGTGACCCACATACCTGTTAACAGCTAAAAGTTAGTGTAACTTTACCTGAATCCGCGTCACTTTAGTGCGCGGAGTGGGTCAAATGATCATCAAGACCCAGGTGTGGAGAACATTTTCTTAAAGCCTAGTTGACGCTTAAGGGGCTCTTCTTGACTAAGATTCCAGAGAGTTTCATAGAAGAAAAAGGAAACTCCGGCGAATTTGCGATGGCGTACTTCTTGTACTTGGGATTGAATTTGTTCTATGGGTACAGTTTTATTTTTCAACCCCGATAAAATACCGATACTCACAGGAATATGACTACGGGCGGCTTTAACTTCGGGATATTCTAATTCTTGAATAAATACCTTCAAATCATCGCGATATATCTGTAATACCAAGTCTTCCACCAGTCCCATTCTTTCCCATCTCTGCCAGTCGGCTAGATAATATTCGTAAGAAAAACGCTGGGGATTAGGAGCCACAGAAACAATACAATCTTTGCCATTGGCTTTGATAGCTGCAAACACCCGCTTCATCAAGTCGGTGATTTTGTTTGCTCTCCATCTCACCCATTGGGGATTTTTGAAATCTTGGGGGGGCTCTTGACCACGATGTTCTTTTTTGTACAATGCTACTGTATAGGCATCATAGCCCAATTCTGATGGTAAGCCGAAGTGATCATCAAATTGAATACCGTCTATATCGTAGTTTCTCACGATTTCAACAATTAAATCTTGGATAAATTTCTGTACTTCCGGGTGAAAGGGATTCAACCAAACTCTTTCATGTATACCTTCTTTGACAATTTTACTACCGTCTCTGCCACTGGTGAGCCATTGGGGACGATTTTTAGCCAGGAGAGAGTCAGCCGGAGCCATAAAACCAAATTCAAACCAGGGAATCACTTTAAAACCTTTTTTATGTCCCTCAGTAACAACTTCTTTAAGCATATTTCGCCCTTGTAATCCTGGTTCGGGATCCATAGCTCGCCCAATTACTTTAGCTGCAACTTGACTAGGATACAATGTGTAACCCCAATTCCACACCACAGGGTAGACAGTGTTGAACTTTAAATCATCAAGGCGTTGCAAGGCGTTTTTGAGGCGATTGCCCGGAATGCACCGCTGGAGGCAATCGCGTTCAAATAGTAAGTTACTATCAATATTTGTTAACCACACGCCTCTTAATTCTGGCTTTGCTATGGTTTGGCCATTTAGCGGCAACCATAACATGAATGTGGCTATCATACTCAAACAAACTACCACGGCCAACAATTTCTGCTGGCGATGCTGAAAAATTTTCCACCCCATTAAGTCAACACACCAGTTGAGAAATTTTTCCATAACTTTCTAGACATAGCCTCTAACATAATTTAGACTAGTCTCTTTAGACATAAGTTGCGTGATTATGTGTGAGTTAGACTACTGACTTACTTATTTTTTGGTGAATTTTTGTAATATTTTTTTGTCTGACTTCATAACTTGCTACATCTCTCTCAGGAACAAATTATTATAGTCCTAACGTCTGTTTGGATATTAATAAGTATTGGTATTTTCCTATGCAGATTCCTCAGAAAAAATGTTGTGTTTCCTATCAAGGGTCAATAATCACAGTTTTAATTTTAGCTAGTATTTTGTCTGTAATTGGGGGGTTGACAATCGTCAAAAGTGCCACTGCTGAAGTATTAACAAAAAATCAGCGTAATCTCTTACCAATTCGAGTAGAGCAGGCTGTAAAGCGAGATTTAGCTAGGAGAAAGGCAATTGCTGTTAGAGAAATAAAAACTATCGATTATGAGCAAAAAAATTGGAACAATGGTTGTTTAGAACTACCTCAACCTGATGAGCTTTGTACCCAAGTCTTAGTTCCTGGTTGGCGAGTTGTAGTCTCTAACAACGCAAAAAACTGGATATATCACACCAATAGAAATGGGCGTTATTTGCGTTTAGCAGCACAAAATATATCCACAAATAACCCGGCTACAAATCTCCCTGAATCCGTGAAAGATGCAGTTCTGCAAGCGGCTTCTCAACGTTTACAAATGCCAAGTTTGCAGCTAAAAATTACTCAGTCTCAACCAAACACTTGGAATGATGGCTGTTTGAACTTGGCTGCTGCTGATGAATTGTGTACCCAGGCTTTAGTTCCTGGCTGGCGAGTAACTGTTACTGGTGCTGGTGAAAGTTTGGTATATCACACTAATGAATCTGGCTCTCTAGTCAGACTGAATAAAAAAGCCAGCTCGGTGGTCAGAAATCCAAGAGTATCGCCCTTATAACTTTAAACTACAGTTTCTCTATCGGTATAAAGTTGTATTTGTGGAGAACAAATGATAAACTAGTCCCTACATAAGTACTTCTAAAGATAGATGAGTCATCACAGCGATCGCTCACATCATACTTGGGTGCAACCTCATAATCCTCCCAAGCTAGATTTAAAACTGCAACAACAGTCACAGAAAGAGCCGATGTTTTACTATTTTGCCTATGGCTCTTGTATGTGTCCGGTAGATTTGAAGCGATCGCTTGGTGAAAATACCCATTCTTATATTATTGGGACTGGAATTTTAAAGGGTTACCGCTTAGGGTTTTATTCCTATTCTCCAACTCGCAAGTGTGGGGTTTTGGATGTCTTAACAGATATCAGCGCCAGTGTCAAAGGTGTACTGTATCAGCTACCTTGGCGACTGAGCGCATATCTAGACAAGCGTGAAGGTGTTTCCCAAAGTTTATATCGTCGGGAGACAGTGGATATTCAATGCGAAAATCAGATATACACCAAAGTTCGCACCTATGTAGTTGTTAACAAGCTCACGGAAGAACTCGCACCAAATGATTGGTACTTTAATGTTGTACTGCGGGGCGCCGTTACCTGTGGACTACCAGAGGAATATTGCTGGCATTTGTTTGATCATATGTACAAATTACAGCAGCGTGATCAAGAAAAGCAAATTTTGCCAACCGTTGACAAATCGCCATTGCAAGCCAATCCTAGCACTAACCAAGGGTTAAAAAGCTATTGAAAAATCTCAAGCCCGACTCGTCGGGCTTGAGATTTTTAAACTAAGTTACTTAATAACGGCTACGGAAATTACCGCCACCGCCACCACGGTTACCACTAAAGGTATTTCTATTTTCTCTGGGCTTGGCCTTATTGACTTTCAAATCCCGTCCCATCCATTCAGCACCATCAAGAGCTTCGATGGCTGCTGTTTCTTCTTCTTGTGTAGCCATTTCTACAAAACCAAAACCGCGCAGTTGCCCTGTTTCACGGTTAGTAGGTAGCTGTACGCTCTTTACAGAACCATACTCCGCAAACACAGCAGTAAGAGTTTCTTGTGTAACTTCGTAAGATAGATTACCTACGTAAACTGACATAAATTTTCTCCCAAATCGTAAGAGTGTAGAGATTCCGGTTTCGGAGAAAAGTCTGTAAATACCAAAAGGAAAGAGCCTGTCAATACTAAAAACAAAAGCTGATCGCCGAATAAATTCTCACTCTCCTACTATGACACAAATTCCAGCATCAGGTGAGAATTAATCAACATTGTGATGAAAAGTCACAAGAACACCCTATTATAGGCGGGATTACCAGGGGAATCGGTGTAACGGTAAAAGCATTCATGATTTGTCCATCACACCAAATTAACTGCGGCGAGGTAGCCCCTAAATTCTTTCGTTTCACCTTTAAATTAGAATTAGGACTAAAAAAATAAACTGATGAACCCCATCGCCTCTTGTCTCGCATCTACCATTGACGCAGAAAATGCCATCTGTCTTTGGGAAAACCTCGAACACAGCCAACAAAAACAAATTCAACAGGCCATCGCATCTGCAAACCCTCCCACTTGTATCGTCTATCCCCGCACCCAAAGACAATTAGCAGCCGTCATAGCCGAAGCCCACCGTCACTGCTGGCGCGTTTTGCCCTGTGGTAAAAGGAGTAAAATCAACTGGGGTGGTTTAGCTACAGGTATAGATATAGTAGTTAGCACAGAACGCATCAATCAACTCATTGCCCACGCCGTCGGTGATTTAACTGTCACAGTGGAAGCCGGGATGCAATTTTCTCAACTCCAAGGAATTTTAGCCCAAGCACGCCAATTTATTGCCCTTGACCCCAGTAAACCAGAACTAGCAACTATTGGCGGTATTGTCGCCACAGGTGACACAGGTTCTTTGCGGCAACGTTATGGTAGTGTACGCGACCAGCTACTAGGTATTACCTTTGTCCGTAGTGATGGGCAAATTGCCAAAGCTGGAGGGCGGGTTGTCAAAAATGTTGCCGGATACGATTTGATGAAGTTATTTGCTGGGGCTTACGGCACATTAGGTATTATTAGTCAAGTAACTTTTCGTGTGTATCCATTACAGGAAGCATCCAGTACCGTGGCGCTAACTGGTACACCAGAAGCCATATGTCAAGCTGCGGCTACTCTCCGCAATTCAGCACTAACACCAACCCAGGCTGATTTACTATCCACTCAATTGGTTTCTGAGTTAGGCTGGAATCAGGGGTTAGGATTAATTGCTCGTTTCCAAAGTATTAGTGAAAGTGTGAAAGAACAGTCAAATCGATTGTTGGCTGTGGCGGAAAGGTTAGGTTTAGATGGAAAAATTTATGTGAATGAACATGAAGACCATCTATGGCAAAGATTGCGAGAACTAATGGATGATTTGGGCAAAGATTCTACAATTACCTGCAAAATAGGAGTGTCACCAACTGCTGCTGTGGAGGTTCTGACCCAAACAGAAATGGGTTTAATTCATATTGGTAGTGGTTTAGGCTGGTTGCAATTTGAGGATGAAAAACAAATTTTAAAAATGCGCGATCGCTGTCAACAACATAGAGGTTTTGTAAGTATTTTAACTGCATCAAATCAGGTAAAACAAGCAATAGATGTTTGGGGATACACAGGGAATTCTTTGCACGTGATGCGCCAAATTAAAGCACAGTTTGATAGTAAAAATATTTTAAATCCCGGTCGCTTTGTGGGTGGGATTTAATTGAACCAAACGCAAAATACCAAAGGATAAAAAGGAATAGAGGAAGAAAATCAATATGCAAGTTTCAGAGAATTCTGTCAATGATACCGCTAGTATTAAGAATTTAAAAAGGTTTGATGTTAATTATCCACCAGACCCGAAGTTAATTGATAGTTGTGTACATTGTGGGTTTTGTCTTTCTACCTGTCCTAGTTATAGGGTGATTGGTAAGGAGATGGATTCTCCGAGAGGACGTATTTATTTAATGGATGCAATTAACGAGGGTGAAATAGCTCTGAATCAAGCAACCGTAGAACATTTTGATTCTTGCTTGGGTTGTCTAGCTTGTGTCAGTACTTGTCCTTCTGGTGTACAGTATGACAAATTGATTTCTGCCACTCGTCACCAAGTTGAACGCAATTATTCCCGCAGTTTACCAGATCAGCTAATTCGTCAACTGCTATTTTTTTTGTTTCCTAATCCTGATTTATTACGATTGTTTTTGTTTCCTTTAATGGTATATCAAAGGTTGGGTTTGCCAAAGTTAGTGCGCGCTACGGGTTTACTGAAAAAAATATCTCCCCGTTTGGCCGCAATGGAATCAATTTTGCCCAAAATTACTGCTCAATCTTTTCAAGATAATTTACCGGATATTATTCCCGCCCAAGGAGAGAAGCGTTACCGAGTTGGGGTAATTTTGGGATGTGTGCAACGGCTGTTTTTCTCCCCTGTCAATGAAGCAACTGTACGAGTTTTAACAGCGAATGGTTGTGAAGTTGTAATTCCTAAATCTCAAGGTTGTTGTGCGGCGCTTCCTGAACATCAAGGACAAACCGAACAAGGGAAGGCGTTAGCCAGGAAAATGATTGATAGTTTTGCCAATACTGAAGTAGATTTTGTTATTATCAATGCTGCCGGTTGCGGTCATACCTTAAAAGAATACGGTCACATTTTACAAGATGACCCAGATTATCGAGAAAAAGCTGAGGCATTTGCCGCTAAGATTAGAGATGCTCAAGAGTTTTTAGCAACAGTGGGATTGACAGTTAAATTATTGCCCTTAACTGATAAACCCTTAAATTTGGTTTATCAAGATGCTTGTCATTTATTACATGGACAAAAAATTAGTGTGCAACCCCGTCAATTGTTACGGAAAATTCCTGGTGTTAAGTTGAGTGAACCAGTAGATGCAGCTCTGTGTTGTGGTAGTGCCGGTGTGTATAATATGTTGCAACCAGAAGTTGCTGAAGAATTAGGCCGACAAAAAGTGCAGAATTTATTAAATACTGGTGCAGAGTTAATTGCTTCTGCTAATCCTGGTTGTGCGTTGCAAATTACTAAGCATCTGCAATTGCAAGGAAAAACAATTTTTGTCATGCACCCAATGGAGTTATTGGATTATTCAATTCGGGGTGTAAAACTGAACTGAGGGAGATAGACAAAGGCGCAGGAACAGACCATAAAAACCGGGTTTTTATGTCAAAAACCCGGCTGTTTAACCTCTGGTTTGATTTGAAATTACTTTTTCAGGCTTATTATGCAAATCCCTCTACACTAGTTCTATTTTCTGTGTAACCTTATCCACGATAAGCACGATTCCAAGGTCCAAAAATAGCAAGTGTAATACCGGGAGATTGAATGTTGACAAACATTGTTCTACCGTCAGCAGAGAAGCAAGCACCAGCAAACTCACTGGTACCCAGATTGTTCATGGCAAATTGATAGACCTCGCCCTTGCCATTAACGCCCACAATATAGTCTACTCCACTACCGTCTTCGCACAGGAAGAGGTCGCCCCAAGGAGCAACAGTGATATTATCTGGAGCCTGTAAAAATGCACCAGTGGGAGAACCTTCAACTACAAGGGTTAACTCTTCCCTAGCAGGGTCGTAAGCCCAAACTTGACCATTACCTCTGGCGTTAGCAGCAGAAGATGCTGGTGGACCACCTTGAGAAGCGACAAAATAGATTAATCCATTACCGTACCAAGCTCCCTCACCTCGGAAGAATATAGCCGCACCCTTTTCTTGAGCTTCCTTACGAACAGTATCTTGGTCGGGATCGGGATTGTCAATTTGAACCCACTCTACAGGTAATTTTTGACCAACTTGAACTAATCCTGGCTGACCACCAAAATTAGGATTATTGATTGTATTGAGAGCAAAATTTTCTGCGCCTCTAACTTTCAATGCATAAAGAGTACCACCTTGAGCCAAGTCACCCACTTTGGTGGGTCTAACATTAGGTACAAAGCGATAGAAGCTGCTATCACCACGGTCTTCGGTTTCGTAGACATAGCCAGTTCTGGGGTCTACAGCTATGGCTTCATGGTTGAAGCGTCCCATAGCTGTGAGAGCAACTGGAGTGACTAAACCACTGTTGGGGTCAGCAACAACTTCAAAGTTGTAACCATGTCTCACGGTTGCAGTACCAGCAGTACCAGTGGTGTTGCTACTTGTGGAGAAGGTTTCTTCACAAGTAACCCATGTCCGCCAGGGTGTAGGACCACCTGCACAGTTACGACTAGTTCCAGCTAAAGAGTTAAAGTGCTTAATTGGTTTACGGTCTGCTCCCACTACCACCGTGCTAGTTCCGCCTTGAACACCTGTAGAGTATCTGGTATCACCTCTAACAGGATTGTTTGCGGAAGAACCGAGTTCATGGTTACAAACTAGAATTGTTGTTTTGTTAGCTCCTGGGTATGCGGCCATCCCGTCATGTCCCTGGGGCACTGTAAACCCGTCATCCATTAGCTCACCAGTAAAATGGAAGGCGGTGTAGTTAAACCCACGAGGCAGTTGTAAAACGGGTACTCCTCTATATTGAGCAGGAAGTTCAGCACTGTTTAAAGGTAACTTTTCTTCAAGTCTTCCGTAGCCACGAGTTGTAGGCATTTCACCACGGGCAACCCTGGCATAGAATGCTTCCAATGGTGAAAGCATTGTCACCGTGGCTGCACTTGTGCCAGCTAAAGTTAAAAATTTACGTCTTGAGACTTGCATTATGTTGCTTCTCTTTATTTTTAATTCAATACGGGATCGGACACTAATACACTATTGAATCAACGTTAATATTGAATTACGATTGGTTTAACTCTAGGTTAGTAAAATAAAACCATCAAACCAGAATGTTGCTGTACACATAACTCTGAGCAAATGTTAAAAAATACTTAGGGCATTTGGGACTGAGTAGATTACATCAGCAAATAATTCACCAAATCTTTTTTGATTTACCAACACAGAGAGCCTCACTTACCCTCTTGAATCCTTAAGGATTGAAGAAGCAGTATCTTAATGTTGCTATTTTATTGAGAATTTCTACATATGTTTTATCTTCATGAAAGCTGCTGTATTTTTATTAACTTTGTCATATCATCGCCATGCCTATGGAATTTTTCGCCTGTTTTCTAACCACTCTAAAGTCCGATTCCAAGCCCACCAAAGGTCAGGATCTTTTGTTTGGCGCTGGCCTTGTTTGCTACTTAAATAACCAACATGACCACCATGAGCGGTAAGTAACAAATCTAGCTCTGGATTACTACCACAAGCGGCTTGTAACTGAGGGATAATTGCTGGATGAAATAAAGGGTCATCGGCAGCATATAAAATCAGGGTTGGTTTTGATATTTGTGGTAACAGCTGTAAAGCGCTACTGGCTTGATAATATGCTTCCACCGAGGGAAAACCCAATCTGCCAATTACCAATTCGTGGTCAAAAGCCCAGATACTATTAGCTCGTTTAATTGCTTCAGGGTCAATTGTGCCAGGATGAGCATCATGTATGCGCCACGCCAGTGTTTTCAATTTAGTTGCAATCAGCTTTTCTAAGTATTTACCAATAGGTTGTTTGACTAAATACTCAAGTGATCGCCTGGAATCCAAACTTGGACAAATAACCACCCCACCACCAATATCACTATCTCGTAATCCTAAATATTCATGGCCTTGAATCAAATCCGCCGCAGTTTTTATCCCCCATAGTGCTAATTGTCCCCCCAAGGAAAATCCTGTAAACCAAAATTTACCCGGACACCCCATAGCAGCAGCCCCCGCTGCAATGCGAACAAAATCTTCCCCTTCATACAAACCATCGGAGGTCAAAGTAGGAGATAATTCCGCTGTTTTACCGTGGGCACGCCAATCAAATAACACGACGGCGTATCCTTGAGCATAAGCTTTACGCCCTAAGAGTCTCAAAAACCATTCTTGCTCTATATCCCCAGTAATCCCATAGGTAGCAATAATCGTGCCGTGAGCATTTTTTGGTATTGCGACCAAACTAAAAATTGGCACACCCTGTCCACCAATAAAAATTTTTTTATGATAGGGCGGCTCTAAATGAGGAGTAGTTTGTTGCCAATAACGTTTTCCCCACAAAGCAGTGTAAACAGTCATTATTACACCATTTTGGAGAAAGCGGGGCGGATTGTAGGCAGAATGACACAACATATAGGGGATTTAGAGTACCTTAGTTTTGATTGCACCATTCTTCAGTTTCAAATTTTATGCTACATTGAAATGTTTCTTATAATCAAGATAAAAATCTTTGTATCTATCAAAGGTTCTTATTTATCCTTAATTAAGTAGTAATAAATTTTTTAATAATGCCCAGGATTCTTGTCATAGATGATGACCCAGCAATCTCAGAACTCGTTGCGGTCAACTTGGAAATGGCTGGCTATGATGTCAGTCAAGCTGAAGATGGCATCAAAGGTCAAGCGTTGGCTCTTCAGCTGCAACCTGACTTAATCATGCTTGACCTCATGCTGCCAAGAGTGGACGGATTTACAGTTTGCCAACGCTTACGGCGGGATGAGCGGACGGCGGAAATTCCCGTATTGATGCTGACTGCTTTAAGCCAAACTCAGGATAAAGTAGAAGGCTTCAATGCTGGCGCGGATGATTACCTGACCAAGCCTTTTGAAGTGGAAGAGATGTTAGCACGGGTGCGGGCATTATTACGGCGTACTGACCGCATTCCTCAAGCAGCAAAACACAGTGAGATTCTCAACTATGGCCATTTAACCCTGGTGCCAGAAAGATTTGAGGCTATATGGTTCAATGAAACGGTGAAACTCACTCACCTGGAATTTGAGCTACTCCATTGTTTACTGCAACGCCACGGTCAGACGGTTTCCCCCAGCGAAATCCTGCGAGAAGTTTGGGGCTATGATCCAGATGATGACATTGAAACCATCCGAGTACATATCCGCCACCTAAGAACTAAACTAGAACCAGACCCCCGTCACCCTCGCTATATCAAAACAGTCTATGGTGCGGGATACTGTTTAGAATTGCCCGGCTTACCTCAATCAAATGAGGATGCTTCCGCATCAGTGGTTGAGTGAAATTTCTCTTGGATTTCAAACATCACTAACGTAATTGACGCATCTGTACTTTGTTTCGCCACACATCTGATGAGACGGCTTCCTACTCTGCGAGCAGCCGCCTTTGAGAGTACAGTGCCTAAAAACTGCTATGTTGTGCATAAAATTCGCCAGGAGGAGCCAGGGCTGCATATGGGCTTTTCACCCAGACACAAGGGGCTAGTGTTCCTCCCGGCGAACTTCTCAACGGTGTGGTCATTAATCATTAGTCAACAGTCCTATAAAGGTGCATTCCCAAACTAGGCGCGGTTGGGCGTAACAAAGTAAGGATTTACGCGCTTGTTCTAGCTTGTGAATGATTTTTCCTTGGTGCCACTGTTGCCAGTAGAATTGTTGCAGATAATCGACTAACCACAGTTGTGCTTCTGTATCTAAATCTTGAGCAATTTTCTTGGCTAACTCCAGGGCTTGACTATAGGATGAAGGCACTTTAGTTACTTCTTGGAGTAACTGATCAGGAATTGCTTTTAATTGCTCATAAGATGCGATCGCACCTCCTGGACTACCCGCCGCTAGACTCAAAACTGTCTGATGCTGCAAAATTTCCTCATATCCTGTTTGGGTGAGTACCCGTGTTAAAGATGGTGTGTCTAAGGGATAAAAAGGAATGCGTTGACAGCGTGACACCAAGGTAGGCAAAACAGACTCAGGCGATGGTGCAATTAAAACCAAGGTGGCCTGTCCTGGTTCTTCTAAGGTTTTGAGCAAAGCATTAGCGGCTGGTTCCGCCATTGTTTGGGCTGACTCCAGTACCACTACATTTCTGGGTGCTTCCAAGGGGGGACGGGCGAGAAACTCAGTAATTTCACGAATTTGTTCTAGCCTAATTATAGGCGGTGCTTTACGCTTGAGTTTTTTCTCTGCTGCTTCTGCTGCTGTGAGTCGTTTTCCCTCATGTTGATACGTGGGTTGTACCCACCACAAATCAGGATGATTACCTTGACGCAAACGAATTTGTAAACCAGGGAAATTGCCTGTCTGTGCGGAAAATAATAACTCCACAAAGCACCGTGCAGCTAAAGTTTTGCCTACACCATCTATACCCACAAATAGATAGGCTGGAGCAACCCGATTTTGTTTCACCGCTTGGGTAAGTAATTCTATAGCTTGTGGTTGTCCCAACACCGGGGAAAATGAGTCCTTAATCATTGGTCATTGGTCAATGGGACAATTATGAGAGAATTATAGTCTGTTGACTTGGCAGCAAACCATAACTAAGCAATACTGCCTCGTTTTCTCACTTCTTTGTAAGAAGTGCCGACATTTCTCA
Organism: Umezakia ovalisporum Ak1311; assembly: GCF_029891685.1. Lineage (NCBI taxonomy): Bacteria > Bacillati > Cyanobacteriota > Cyanophyceae > Nostocales > Nodulariaceae > Umezakia > Umezakia ovalisporum. The sequence goes on from NZ_JANQDJ010000066.1 coordinate 12,343, forward strand.
AACCCGCTTTAATCATTTGTCTTTCTAACAGAGCAAAGAAACGAGTTTTATCACCCCCTCTTACCACTGCTTGATTGTGGGCTTCTGCCATGGCCACAGGGTAACCATAGCCTTTTTGTACCTGTGCCAGCATTAATCCTAGTGATTGGTGAAAAATATCTGTATTTTCAGCCACCCATGATGGTACTTCTATCCTCGCAATTTCACTACCCACGTGGACATGGCAAAAGTAAATTATTTCATCGCCATATAGTTCTAAAATACGGTTATTGCTCCGCCATAGTGGCCCCCTTTGTCCTGGTTGTAGTTTGCTTCCCCAGAAGGTAGTATCTCGCAAGGGTTCAAAAACTTTACAAGGTAACTTTTCTAATTGGTCTGGACAATAACTTTTACAATCGGGGGCTGGATGGGGACAAGCCAACAACCGTAAGAAGTTCATACAATCAACATTGCGAGACGCGCTCAAATAGCCCATGAGAGGAATTTGCGCCTGACTCATTTTTTGCCAAGCTTCCAGGATGGGCGGTAAAATGCGATCGCGAGCATCAGTGGGCAACTGTTCCAAGAACCAGTAAATTAAGGAACCATCAACCATTGCTAAAGTTGGTGCTTCTCCTTTGACCGCACAAGCTAGTTCTGCCAAAACCGTCGTTTCTGAAGCAGTGCGGCGATAACCCATCCACTCTTCGGTTTTAATCCCCCATTGGCGAGGCACATATAAATCTTCCGGGCGATAAAATACCTCTGGCAAACTATCAAGTAACGGTTGGCGATTTTGTCCGTAGTGTAAAACTACTCTGCCAATATTCAAAAGATAGCAATAGGCAATTTCATGATGGTTGGGGGCAATTTGGGAACCATCAGTAGCAATGACAGTATGCACTTTGGGGGGGACGGGGATATCAATACAGGTGTCTAGGGGCTCAATGGGCGTAGGATAAGCAAAGAGAATGCGATCGCGCCATTTTTCCTGAAGGTTAATTAAATCTTGTTGACATTGATAAGCTTGTTTTAAATGTTGCTGCGCTAATTCCAAACGCTGGCTACTGGCGGCAGCTTCTAAGGTAAGATGCTGACTTAAACCCTGCATTTGCCGCGACAATTTTGTCATATCAAGCATAAAAAAATTTCTAATTTTGGGGATAAATCCCCTTGACTTGCGTTTCATCCCCTAGCTAAAGCGTGGGGGTTCTCACGCTCCCACTATGTTTTGATAGGTAAGAAAAATAATCACTTATTTATACAAAAGTGTCATTTTGAACATATGCATACCTCTCCAGTATAGCACGAACAATTAACTATAGGAGTCCTATTTGACTTTTAATAGCTTTGGTGGCGTAGCCATAACTCCGTACATACTAAAAGCCTTATTCCCCTTTCACTGTTTCCTGCTCCCTACCTCTTTCTCCTCCATTAGATAGATAGGTCAACTGATTATGTCGCCTCGTTAGTCAGAGGTAATGCAACTTATAGCTTTCTATGATCAATTCAGAAACAGCAGCAAGACTGGATGATTGGTATTAACCACCATCACTAGTTAGCCACGGACAATAAATCTAACTGGACCAAAAATGCAACATAATGAATTTATTGCACAGGTGCAGAATCATGCGCACCTCCCCTCGCGCGGTGAAGCAGAACTCCCAACCCCTGAGACTTTAGGAACCTTGGGTGAGGTTTTAGTCGGTGCTCTCCTTGCAGGTTCTGCTGAACGTGCTAATGCTGGAGAAACCTTTTGTTTAGATGAACTTTTTCAGAGCATCAGTTAACCACAAAAGGTAGAAGTTGCCGATGGTCTTCATCATACCAGTGCGGTGTGGAGCTTTTGAATAAGGCGATTAGTGAGGGTGACATGGAAAATATTGGCTCTCGACTGTCATCACAATATGATCCATTGTTTAACACAGCAAGTTGAGAAAAGATGGTTGTTATCTAATAAATAAAAGCTCATTTTGCAGACAAATACCAGGAGAACCATACCATGCTATTCAAAAATCGCACAATAGCAGGTCAAATTTTAGCCGGGGAATTAACAGGATATGCTAATCGTTCAGATGTCATTGTACTAGCACTACCCAGGGGGGGTGTACCCATTGGGTATGAAGTTGCCAAAGCGTTAAATGCCCCACTAGATGTCCTGGTGGTACGTAAGCTGGGTGTGCCTCAGCAAGAAGAACTAGCAATGGGGGCGATAAGTTCCGGTGGCGTGCGGATTCTAAATGAACATATTGTTAAGTTGGCCAACATTTGCGAAGAAACAATTGCCACAGTTGCAGCCCAAGAACAACGAGAATTAGAACGTCGAGAAAATCTTTATCGAGGCCATTGCCCTTTCCCCGATTTACAAGGACGCATAGTGATTTTAGTGGATGATGGTTTGGCCACAGGCGCTACTATGTGGGCAGCAGTGGCATCTGTGCGGCGACAGAACCCGGCACAAATTGTTATTGCTGTACCTGTGGCTGCTAGCGCAACTTGCCGAGAGTTGGAAGTTGGCGTGGATAAAATTGTTTGTGCTGCCACACCTGAGCCTTTTTACAGTGTGGGTTTATGGTACGAAGACTTTCCCCAAACTACAGATGATGAAGTGCGTGATCTGTTAGCAAAAGCTCAAACTGGTTATCAACCGTTATCTTTGGGTGCATAGATAAGCTTAGACCTTTGAAAATGTCCATACTAGTTCATGAATTGATTTTTTCAAGCAGCCCATTGGAAATTTGACAAAAATATGAAACTACCACCAGAAATTACTTATCGTAATGTTGAAAAAACAAATGCGATTGATACTTTAGTTCATGAAAAAATTGCCAAATTAGAGCATGTTTGCCATCAAATCAATAGTTGCCATATTGCTATTGAAAAGATACATCATCGTCCCCGGAGTGGTTCACCTTATCGCGTGCGAATTGATATCACTGTGCCACCGGGTCACGAAATTGTCGCAGAAAGAAATCCGGCAGAAAGTAACCAATATGATCCTTTAGATGCGGTGATTCGGGATACTTTTAACGCGGCACGTCAGCAACTAGTTGAACTCAACCGACAGCAACATGAAAGCAATTGTGCAAAGCGCAGTGCCGGAGGCAATGGCCGTCAAAATCAAGAAGAATTACAGGCAACAACAGCACTTGTGACCAAACTATTTAAAGATAGGGGCTATGGCTTCGTGAGAACTTTAGATGGTCGGGAAATCTACTTTCACCGTAATAGTGTATTACATGACGATTTTGAGCGCTTACAAATTGGTACGGCTGTGCATTTGACCCAAGAACTAGGTGAACAAGGCCCCCAAGCTAGCACAGTTAAAATTATTGATAAGCCTAGCCCTCCTGTCGGCAAGTCCGAGCAGACCATCATTGAACCGCCGTTGGGGTGGGAGGAATAAGGGTGTGAACACGCAAGTTAATGAATTGAAACAAACTGCATCTCAATTGTTAGCCGCGATGCTATCAAATCCCCATATTTACCCAAAAGTTAGTGATGAGGGCGGCAATGGGCGTATGGAACAGCAATTAATTCTTGTGGCCATTGAGATGGCTGAAAGTTTAAACCAACACCTAGAAGACCCTCATCGCCTGCCGTCCAAGTAAACGAAAAACACTAAATTATTCACTATAATTCACTGATGGAACTTCAAAGTCTGGCTTTTTTCATCGGCAATTCCATTCCTTTTAAATACACCTGTGATGGCGAAAATGTTTCTCCTCCCCTAGCTTGGGATAGCCCACCGCCAGGTACAGTCAGTTTTGCATTGCTAATGGAAGATCCTGATGCGCCAAAAGAAACTTTTACTCACTGGGTAGTCTACGATTTACCTGCTAATTTGCGCCACCTACCAGAAGGGATGATAAAACAAACTCATTTACCTCATGGTGGTGTACAAGGGATGAATGATTTTGGTGAGTTGGGTTTTAGTGGACCCTGTCCGCCTCATGGAACTCATCGCTACTTCTTTAAACTTTACGCCCTGGATCAATTTTTGGGCTTACCACCAAGGGCAAGCAAAACTGAACTCCTGGCAGCTATGAAAGGCCACGTTTTAGAGGCTGTAGAACTGATGGGACGCTATGCTAGGGAAGGTGCTGTGGATTTTTCTTAATTAAAATTAAGCACTAAGCTAAATATGTTCATGTTGCAGTTTTCCTTAGGGCAAATTGGTTTAAACTCCAATGGTTTGGGGGTGAATGGTTGATGAACTATCCCAACAGTCAACTTTGTTAATATTCACTTTGATTGACACTCCCCACAGGTAGAAGCCCGGGGACTCTTGTAATCTGTGCAATCAGTTCACCCAGTTTGTGAATTTGTTGCTCGCGCTGTGTAGAAGTTGTCATTATTCTTTTATCTATAGGACTCCTATGACTGTTGACTGTTCCCTACATCAGGATATAGTTTTGAGACTATAGGCTGATGTAAATAAAAATAAATTTTATCAGTCTTAATATATTGATGCCTTAGTTTGGGAGAAAATTGGCAAATGACATCTACCTGTCACTGGCAACAAGTTAATATATTTGAAATTGTCGATAGTTTGGCAACAATGATTTCTTCATCTTTGATTCTTTCTGTTGCTTATGTTGTCAAACAACCTGTAGTTAGAACTACGATAACAGAAGGTATGGCTTTATCGGAAAGGTTCAAAGAAGTAGTGACAGAAGCAATTGATGAATTTGAAAATCAGGCAGGACAAGTAAATACCGATTTTAACCCAGAAACAGGGCAAGATTTTCAGTATGTCAGAGATGGTAGATCCGTTGTGGCTCAGGACTTGGTAAATATTATGTCTGATTTCAATGCCGATGTTGATAGAATGACAAACGGTGTTGTGGATTTGCGGTTACTAGTGCCTCTGGGATTGAGTTTATTTGCCATCGCCCAATTGGTTAAACAGGGGCTAAGGCTAGAAGAAATTTCTTGGTATATATTAGCGTGGTTTGCCTTTGATAGCTTTGTGAGACTTAACAATGAAAATGAATTAAGATTAGGGAAGTAGAGTATAAGGAGCTTTGCAAGTCTTCATAGTATGCTCATTCAACAGGTAGACTCTAGTTACTAGAATAACAATTGAGTATATAAACTAAAATACCCTCAGTTATTGGGGGTGCTATGGGAGCAAAATTTGCTGTGATTAAAGCAATACACACGAGAGTGAAAGGGAGAGCTAGATACAAAGTTGATCAACTTTATCTTTCGCCATTATTACAAAGATACTTAGAGCGATCTCTGGCGAATAAACCGGAAATATTTTATGTTTCGGCAAATCCATTAACAAGTAATGTTCTAGTTTGTTTTGAACCGAAAAAGAGCTGGAAAAAAATTGGCTTACTGATTCAGCAAACTATAAAAGATTATCAAAAAATTACTAGTTTATCTACAAGTAAAAAGCTATCAAAATCTTTAATTAATCAGCAATTAGCTGTTGATAATGATAAAAAACAACAAATAGATAATTGGCATTTGATGACAACGGATAAAATTATAGATAGATTAAATACTTCAAAAAGAAAAGGATTATCTCATGAAGATGTCATAGTCAACCTGAGTAAGTATGGTTCTAATGTTTTATCTGAAGTACCAACTCGTTCTTCCGCCAAGATTTTCATTGAGCAGTTTAAATCTCTGCCAGTTGCTTTACTGGTGACGGCGGCGGGAATTGCCATTATTACTGGCGGTGTGATAGATGCCGTTGTGATTATGGGTGTTGTTGGTTTGAACGCGGTGATTGGATACATGACAGAAAGCCAATCAGCAAGAATAATTCAATCTCTCAAAAATTGGGAGCAAATATTAACTTGGGTAATTAGAGAAGGTGAACAGGTGGAAATACCTGCGGAAAATGTGGTGATGGGAGACATTTTATTTCTCAAACCTGGTAGTTATATACCAGCAGATTCTCGACTGATTGAAGCCGATAACTTGAGTGTGGACGAATCTGCTTTGACTGGTGAAAGTATCCCCAGCACGAAAACTACTGCGCCTTTGTCTTGTGAAAATATCCCCTTGGCTGATCGTGTGAATATGGTGTACAAAGGGACTTTGGTTACTAGTGGTCAAGGACTGGCTGTAGTTGTAGCTACAGGTCAATTTACAGAAATGGGCAAAATCCAACAACTCGTGAATGAGGCTGTGTCTATAGACACTCCCCTGGAAAGACAACTAGACCAGGTGGGAGGTCAATTGGTTTTAATGGGGATGGGAATTTGCAGTCTTGTCTTTGGTTTGGGAGTGCTGCGGGGATATAGTTTATTAAGAATGATGCAATCATCTATATCTTTGGCTGTAGCTGCGGTTCCAGAAGGGTTACCGACGATTGCCACTACAACCCTAACCTTGGGCATCCGCGAGATGAGAAAGAATAATGTTTTGGTTCGCAGTCTCAGCGCGGTGGAAGCTTTGGGTTCTGTACAGACAATTTGCCTGGATAAAACCGGGACAATTACAGAAAATAAAATGTTAGTGGTGGAAATATCTACAACCACCCAAAAAATTAGAGTGGGGGAAGACAATATTCACCCCTACAGGAAGGATGAATTGTTAAGGCTGATTCATATATCCGTGCTATGTAACGAAAGCGAAGTCAGTCAACAGCCTAATGGTGAGTATGTGGTGACAGGTTCGCCAACGGAAAATGCTTTGATTCACTTGGCAATTAGCGCTGGGGTGGATGTTATACAACTGAGGCAAAAATATGAACTGTTGGAAACCAACCTGCGAACCGAAAACCGTAACGTCATGAGTACAATTCATGACACTGAGAATCACCGCAAGTTGATTGCAGTTAAAGGTAACCCAGCAGAAATGATTTCTATATGTCAATGGTGGATGAAAAATGGAGAAGTAGTGCCTTTAACGCCAAAAGACAGGCAAGGGATGGTAAGGGAAAATGAGCGCTTGGCACAAAAGGCACTGCGAGTCTTGGGGGTAGCCTATAGCTATATTGATGATGACAATATTGACGATGACAATAGCAATAATCATGAAGCAAACTTGATTTGGTTGGGTTTGGTGGGGATGACAGACCCCATTAGAAGGGGGGCGAAAAAATTGATTGGCGAGTTTCATCAAGCTGGAATTGATACAGTAATGATGACTGGAGATCAAAGTTCAACTGCTTATGCCATCGCTAAAGAATTAGAATTGAGTCGCACTGGCGAACTGGAAGTTCTTGATGCTACTAACCTTCAGAATCTCACTCCAGAAGCACTGACAGCAGTTAGTGACAAAGTAAACGTCTTTGCCCGCATCAGTCCTAGTAATAAACTGCAAATTGTCCAGGCTTTTCAAGCAGCTGGCAAAGTGGTGGCCATGACCGGTGATGGTATTAATGATGCACCGGCAATGAGAGCGGCACAAGTTGGTGTAGCAATGGGTAAAGGAGGAACTGATGTGGCGCGTGAAGTTGCAGATATTGTTTTAGAAGATGACAGACTAGAAACTATGATTATTGCTGTCAGTCGGGGGCGGACTATCTATAACAATATTAGAAAATCTGTGCATTTCCTCCTAGCCACGAATCTCAGCGAAATTATGGTGATGACTACTGCTATAGGTGCTGGTTTAGGGGAACCCTTGAATGCTATTCAACTTTTGTGGCTGAATTTAGTTAGTGATATTTTCCCTGGTTTGTCCTTGGCTATGGAAGCACCAGAACCCGATGTGTTGAGTCAGCCACCCCGCAATCCTGATGAACCAATTATCAAAAATTCTGACTTCGGCAGAATTATGTTTGAGTCAGGGACAATATCGGTCAGTACTTTAGCAGCATACAGCTATGCGCTACTCAGGTATGGTGTGGGGGCGCAAGCTAGTACTGTTGCCTGTATGACCTTAACAACGGCACAATTACTGCACACTATTAGCTGCCGTTCCGAACACCACAGCATATTCAGTCGAGATAAATTACCCGTAAATCCTTACTTAAATGCTGCCATGATGGGTTCTTTTGGTATGCAACTCTTAGTTACCGTTATTCCCCCACTGAGGAATCTTTTAAAGATTACTCCTATTGGTCTTATGGATGGTGCTGTGGTGGTCGCTGGTGGTTTAGTGCCGTTTTTAGTCAATGAAGGTACAAAAAAATCCCCTGTGCTGAGTTGAGAGTTGAATTGATATTGTTAACCAGTATGAGGACTTATGCTCACTGTGCAGTGTAGCGGGAGAAAATTTTAAAGTGATTGCGGTTCTTTTTCAGCAGCCTAGCCATTGGGCAAAGCGCGATGGATAAAACAACGTCTAATCTTTTTTTGCCGAGATGACTCACAGCTTTCTCCTGTCACTGCAATCCTCATTCAGGATAGACTGTGATTTGAGCAAATCCTATTTATTGACCAACCTCTATATATGCTGCTAAATGGAGCGGGATCATCACCGTAAATGTTGTTCCTACTCCCACTTCACTTTTCATACTAATTTCTCCTTGATGTCGTTCTACACATTTTTTAACAACTGGTAATCCCAGTCCAGTACCAACAATATTTTCCACATTTTTACATCGGTATAAAGGTTCATAAATTTTTTCTTGTTCTGCTGGTGGAATGCCTATACCTTCATCTATTACCTGAAAAATTATAGCCTCTGGTGAAGAATTTAAAATCAAGTATATATTACTTCCGGCAGAGGAATATTTAATGGCATTCAATAGTAAATTGCTAAGAATAGAGTACAGAAGTTTTTCATCTACATTGGCACGAAAACACTGGCCATAATTCCTAAATTCTAGGATATGGGTTTTTGTCCCAAATAGTTGTAAGTCTTCTAACAAATTTAAACAAAAGTTTTCCACATTAATCAATTGAGGTTTGAAATCTAGTTTACCTGCTTCTGCTCTGGTTAAAGTTAATACATCTGTTAAGAAATGATTCATTAATTTAGCTGAGGATTTAATCCGGTGGAGATTTTTTAATTGCTGCTTGTTTGCCGATTCGGTGAGGGTTTCACTTAACAATTGTGAAGACAGCAAAATAATACTTAACGGCGTCCTAAATTCATGAGAAATCATTGCAAATAAACGAAGTTTTAATTCACTAAATTCTTTTGCTTGAGCTAGAGAAACTTCTAATGACTCAATTTTTTCGCGTTTTATCCATTGACGTTCGAGAATAATAGATAAACTAGAAATAACTACAAGACTTAAAATTGTCCCCACTATTTCTATGAAAATTCGGAAATTAATACTATTATGAGATTGCTCTAGAGTAAGTTGCAGATGACTTTGTTCTTCTGCTCTAATATCTGCTATAAACGGCCGCATTTTTTCTCTGATATTTACGCTGTGTTCAGTAATATTATGTTGTGCTTCTAATGCAGTTTTATCTTTCTGATAAAGTTCTATTGATTGTGCCAAAAGATTTAATCTTTTATCTACCAATGACTTCAACCGTAAAAATCGCTTCTTCTGATTTAAACTAGGGTGTATCTGCTCCCCTAACAGCTTGAGTTCAGACTGCATATTTGCTATTTCATTTTGATATTGCTTTAAATCTTGACTGCTACCTAAAAATATATATCCTCGCCGTGCCGATTCCGCTGCTGTCATGGCAGCATAAAAATTTGTCAAAGTATTGAGGGTTTGATAAGTCCTCTGCACGCTATTAGCTCCCTGTCGGATTTCAGTTGTGTTCTTGAATGAAGTAAAGGTGACCACACCCATCAGTAACAACGTTAAACTGAACCCGCTAACAATCCATTTTCCTTGAAGACACCATTTCATAGATTTTTGTTAGATAAATTTCGCAAAAAATCACTCATTTAATCGTTATAATTGCCATTGCTTACCGTTGAATAAGCTGCAATATTTCTTAAGCTATTCAGTCAAGTATGGGTAAGTTTTTCTATTGACTAAAGGAAGGATATATTATGCGAATTCTTGTAGTTGAAGATGATATACAATTGGCAGAGATACTAACAGAAGCTTTAAGTGGACGGCAGTATGTAGTAGATGTTGCCAAAGATGGCGAAGCAGCTTGGAACTCAGCAGAATCCATCAAATATGACTTAGTGCTGCTGGATGTAACACTGCCAAAACTAGATGGTATCAGGTTTTGTCAACGTTTACGTAGTATTGGCACAAATCATCCAGCACATCAAAATTGCAGCGCACCAGTGTTAATGTTAACTGCTCGTGATACTGTCGCTGACAAGATAGCTGGGTTGGATGCAGGAGCCGATGATTATGTGGCTAAACCATTTGATTTAGAAGAGTTGATGGCTCGTATACGTGCTTTACTCAGACGGGGTAGTTCTGCAAGTACAGTAACTTTATCCTGGGAAAAACTGCACCTGAACCCCAGTACCTACGAGGCTACCTATAATAGTGAATCTTTAACACTAACTCCGAAAGAATACGCAATTTTAGAATTGTTGGTTGCTAATGGCAGAAGGGTGTTGAGTCGTTCTAGTATCATTGAGCAGGTTTGGTCTGTGGATGATTCTCCTGTGGAGGAAACTGTAAGGTCTCATATTAAATGTCTCCGACAAAAACTGAGAGCTTTAGGTGCGCCAGAAGATCTGATTGAAACGGTTCACGGACTGGGCTATCGCCTGAAATAGGAATTATTGGGTTTTATGCAAATTTGCTGTTTTACTTTATACTTAATAAATTATAAAAATTGTTAGAGATTTTTCTGCACAAATTCTACACAAATTCTGCACATTGATTGCATACATGGGTTATATGATTTTACTTGCATAATCCAACTAAGAGATGAATTGTGGATGAAATGGCAAGATTCATATGATGGTTGGTTAATTGAATTAATACTATTGCTTGAAGGTTATACATTTAACTATTGGATGCCAAATGAGCAAATAGCAATTAGCAATAACCATATCTGTCCCAAATTATATCAAGCTGTTAGAGCAGCTAGGAAAAGAGCAAAATTAGAATCTACAAGTTGGGCAATTATCTCTTTTTTAAATGAATCTTGTCAGAACTTTTATCTTAGCTATGAAGAACATATAGCTCTGATAAATTCAATTTATGACTTTATTAGCTCAGTTACTAAAAATGAAAATCCAGACTCTTAATTTCAGCATATGAACAACCAATCTTTTTGTTTCGATACGGAAGTCAGTGTTAAATTTGGCAGTTTCAGTAATTGTTTAAATTGCCTGAAATTACATCTGCTTGAGCCAATAAAGTTAAATCGCGGTAGTGGTAGATAATCTCTTTCCTCTCGTTAATTAGTTATCAATTTTAGGTTGAATTTAGGTTGAATTTGTACAAAACACCACTTTGCATCAGGTAAAAAATCTGACAGCAAAGTTTTTTTTTAGCTCAACTAAATCACAATGTATGCCCTCCGGTGGATAATAGAACTATTTTTATAGTGTCTGGTAAAAGTATATCCGAAACTAAAAATATTCAATTACATATTAGCATCTTGAGAAAAGATGTGGTTATTTTTGAATAATAATAAATTTTGTTTTTAAGGTTCTGGAGAATTACAAATGACAAGGGTATGTCTCAACCTCCCTTTGCGGAATCCCGTGTTAATTAAAATCAGTGAATCTGAAGTCAAAAACCCTGGTGGAATTCCCATTCCCGACAAGGCAAAAGAAAACCCAAAATGGGATAAGTTGTGGCCGTCAGGCCTGGCAGGTATAATGAGGATGGCTCATGTTAAACGATAGGGGTTAATGTAAGCGATCAAGTTCTCTATTCTAAATACGCAGTAATTGACATTAAAATAGGTAATAAAGATTACATATTAGTGAATGAAAAGGAAATTTTAGCAATTGTGGGATAGTGATTACATAGTGTATCCCAATTGATCGGCTTGAGCTGAAAGACAAATTCCCTGTCTCTCATGGCCTTGTCATGGGAGAGGTATTTGGCTATTAGACAATACGGTTGAATGAGATAACCGCCTTCTGTTATTGTGGGGCGGTTTTTTATCACATTTTCTAACCTACATAAAAACTAGCAATTTTAAATGCAATGTGGAAAATATAGCCAATTTGACATAAATTTTTATAGAAACATTGTTAATTTCTCTATTTAGTACCCCAGAGGGATATAGGCCATAGACGCTTAAATGGTGATAATTAACTATGTGTATCTCAAGAACATAGCCTATTGGTTACTTGCAAGTTACGTTGAATCAAAATCAATGATTTGAATAAAACTTACAATTGAACGTACACGGATGACATTTTATTTGCTTGAATAGCTATATTGATAGGAATAAAATTCACAATTCTGGATTATGCCTAGTAAAGTCATTGATGTTAGAGAATATACTGTCCGGGCGCATAAAAGACAGATTCATACTCGTGTTTTCCATTTTGTCTGTAAGCAATGCAACCAGACTACACAGCGCGAGACATTCGGCCCTCGCCCATTATATTGCGAGCAATGCCGACCACCACAACCACCGAAAAAATCCCATCACTCATCTCAAAAAGCAAAACCTAGACCAATGACTTACAAAAGTGATACCAATTTAGGATGATTTGTAGCTTGATGAATAATCACTTACCATTAGAACCTCCTGAAGCTTTTCTTCCTCCACTATTGGAATTACGAGAATACTATGCTCGCCTCGTAAAAGAGTATCAAAGCTTATATACACAGGCGCTATCTCAGCTAAATCATGTGGATTCTTTATTGTCTAACTGGTCTTCGTCAGAAGATCACGGCAATATGCCAAAGCTGGAGATGCTTCCACAGGCTTCTTCTTCATCTCAACAAGATTCATTGTTATCTGTACCTGATGAAACTGTGGATTCTGACCAGTATGAATTTGAAGACTCAGATAATTTGCACATAGATAATTCAGCTAGTACAACGACGGAGATTCAAGATCCTCAAAAGTCAGCTACATTTTCTATAGACAGTGAAGATGAATCAATCAAGGTGCCGGATATTCCCTTGCTTCCTGAATATCAAAATCAAAGTCGGATGGAAGCTATCAAAAATCTCTTGCGCAAACATATTGGTACTTTTTGTCATATAGATTTTATTGTGCGATCGCTTTATGGAGATTTAGACATACACACTTTCAAAGTTGTCAAAGGTAGAGTCCAATCGTCGCTAACACAGGGTAGAGAAAGGCGTGTTTGGTCAAGTATTCCTGACGAGCCTGGTTGCTACACTCTTGATTTAGGTTTGGTCAGGTCTAATAAGACCAAAGGTTACTCTCAGACTAGCAAATACAAAAAGAAGAAACTGCTCCCGATTCCGCATACAAATGTGATCCCGATGCTTGATGAATTTGAAGGTAAATTTTTGATAGATGCTCTTTCTGACTTTTTGGAAAAACACTCCGGCAGAATTTTCAGTGTGAGGGAAATCATCACTGGTATTTATGGAGAACTAAATGAGCAGGAAATTCGAGAGGTGAAAACAAAGGTGCTCAATGAACTATCACGAGGTTATCGAACAGGGCGATTTTCTAGAGTACCTGATAAAATTGGTTTCTACACCTGGGATTCAAAGTTCATGTTAGAGGGAAGTAGAGGGAGATGAAGTGGGGAGGTGGGAAGTTCCTCAACTCCATTTTGGATTTTAGATTTTAGATTTTGGATTCACATCCCAAAACGGTTCAGTTAAGCAAATTCCAGTCCCCAAATGTTGGTTTACTCAAACAGTAAGCCGCAGCTACCTTCCTCAACCAAACCTCTGTAGACGTTGACTTTTATGCTTAACTGAACTGTATTGTCCAATCGATGCTGAATTGGATACGGTCTTCACGACGCATCCCAACATAGCCCATGACTTCTGGGTGTAACCACATCTGAGGGTAACTGTAAATGTCTGCTGCACGCAATCCGTTATATAAAACCTACTCAAATCTACAAATAATTAACGTTTATACAATGAAATTAATTAGTTTTTCAAAATAATATATTTTTTTGCGTCAAAAGTAATTAAACCTTCCTGTTGTAATTTGCCCATCAATCGGGTGATTGTAACCCTGGTAGTACAGCAGGCACTAGCGATATCTTCATGAGTTAGGCGCACACTCAAGCGAGTTCCTTCTGGTACAGGCTCACCAATTTGTTGTTTTAAAAGTTGCAATAGATGGTAGAGTCTCTCTTCAACTCGTCGTTTACCAACAATGACTAGAAAAGATTCTGTTTGTTGTAATCGTTGATTGATTTTTGGTAACAGAATATGGCTCAACATTGGGTTTACTGCTATTTCGGCTACGTAAATTGAGGTTAATTCGACATCGGATAGGGCTGTGGCTTGATAAATCGGTAAAGAAGTCATGTTAGAGCCAAAAACCATGTCTTGTGTCGCTAATCCTATCAATATTTCTTCGCCGGTTTCACAAAAAGTATTTAGCTTAACTAATCCTTGGCGAACATGCCAAACTACTAAGGGATTGAGGGGAATAGTTTCTCCTTTGGTATGTTTATGTACAGGGCGATCTTGAACTAAATCAATGTTGATGTCACCACTAGTTACTTGTGTTTTATTTTTCTCAGTTTCATCAATATTACGCAGCAGCCAACCCAGGGAGTTTGCTTGACCCTGTTGATTCCGCAGTACTGCTACTGTTAACGCTGCGTCAAAATATTCGCCGTGATTTTTTTGCAAGGGTAGTACTAACTCTTTAACTCTGTCCGACTGACATAGCTGGTAGATTTCACTGCGAAATGGTTGTCTTTCTTCAAGGCGGACAAAATTAACTATTGGTTTACCTAGGAGTAATTGCCTTGAAAGGTTGAGTAATTGCGCTGCGGCGACATTGGCGTCTTGGATGATTCCTTCGGTATTAGTGACTAAATAGCCGTCCGGTGCAAACTCGAATAAATCTCGGTAACGTTGGCGTTCAGCTTCCAGCCAATTTCGTGTTTGAATGAGTTCTTCATTTTGCCGATAAAGTTCCTCCGCCGCTAACTGGACCATCTTGGAGCTGCTATAAAGTTCCTTAAAAGCCTGGGGGAGCAGTTCAGGCGGAATCCAAGGTAATACGCTAGCTGTTTGGTACAAGTCTGCTAAACGGCTGTGTAATGCTTCTGTGCTTTGAATGAATTGTTCTATGTTCACCTTAAATTCCCGCTACTTGCTGGCAGAAGTTGAGCAAAAAATTCCACTAGAGCAATGCTAATATCAATTGCACTACTCTTGAAGATATCTAGTAATAAAACTTTGAATAAGGTGTAACTGCTACCCAAATGAACCCTGAATATGTACATATCTATTCTTATACTAATTATTTAACCTGCCGCAAAATAGGTGTGTGATAATTTTGGTAGCTAAAATATTGCAACAGGGCTAAAGTCCTAACTGTTTGTAGATGACATATCAAGAATTGCATAGTGGCCATTGATTATCTTTTGTTTTAAATATTTTTCACTACTTAAAACTTTAGGTTTCGGGATGAAAAATTACTTCTACCTTTGGTGAGACAATTTTGAAGATTTGTCTAAATAGGAACGCAAAAGTTTTCTAAATAAGAGGTTACCAATTTCTGACCAAACCCATAAACATAGGAAAGTTGTGCCCAATAAAGATAGCAAATAAGAAGGCAGAGTGGGTAATCCCAAAATTTCTAACAACGAGGCAAAAGCAATATAAACACCAATGCTAATTCCTATAAAAGGAATTAAAAGTTGTAATTTTCCCCATCTTGGTAGAGTGCTAGAAGAATGATTTTCAATCCAATCTTCAACTCTTTCCTGTAAAGTTATAGCAAATGGCAATCCACAGACTAGGCTAATTAATAAGCTAATTAAAAGTAAAAAGTATGGTGCTTGAGGAAATTTGAATACTACAATGTGTTGGAATTGCTGTAAGTTTTTAGACCAGTCCATAATAAATATACCCCCGGTTTTGAATCCTTGTCAGATCAGCTTCTTGATAAAGAGGAATGCGTGTATTTTATGAGATGTAAATAAATTTAAGTAATTTTTAGCAATTTAATTTTTGTTTCCTTATATCTCAGTCTGTCCATAAACTTTTAATTCTACTGTTCGTTTTACTGCTTTGTATCTTATATTTGTGATTATCCTTGCCTTTATTTATGACAGTAACTACCATTTCTGTCTCTAACTTCCACCCCAGGAATCAGTCTACTACTAACTCAGGTATAGGTTAGTTTTAAGTTGCATTGTGTTATTAAATACGTTAAAATCGATGCAGGTAAAATTTTTATAGATAATATCTCTAAATTGTTAAATACACATCTCTAGCCCAGAATTGAGGGAGAATATCCTGGAGCTACATAACAAGGTTTTGAAACAAGCATATTTAAATTCGGTTGCTCTCTAATTTACTTTCTTGGTCTGGGGATGGGGTAAAACTATTTATTGGTGAAATTTGTAATTTTAACTACATTAATTCTCAGAAAAAGTTTCTTAATATTTAATAATCTATTTGCATAAAAGGTAAAGGTTGTATAGTTAGTTACGTAATTTTTTAACAACGATTAGCGACTTTAGTTAGATAAAAGTTCAGATTTAATTTGCTCTATTGATAAATAAGCATAACAGCTTATCAACGCGCGAGGTTAAAGGAGTGATGGCTGCGGTATCAAGATAATGGCGGCTGCTCACTCCTCTTTTTTTTTAGGGCTGTGTGTGGTTACATCTGTTACTTTGATAAGTATGCTTAGTGATTATTGAGTCCGACACAAACTTGCTCATAATGTTTTCCAGCCATGGCCCAGGTGAATTGGGTTTCTACAAGTTTTCTACCGTTATGTGATATTTGATGACGCAGTTGTGGATCATCAAAAAGTTGACTAATAGCAGTGACATATTCAGCAGGTTCATTGGCGCGTAATGCTGGTGTTGAAGTATCTGTGGCTAGTCCTTCTAAACCGCGATCGCTGGCTACTACTGGTACACCGGCGGCCATTGCTTCCAAGGTTTTATTTTTAATTCCAAATCCTGTCCGCATGGGCACAACGCAGACTGTTGATTTGTGTAAATAGTCTACCATTGAAGGCACTCTTCCAGTGACATTAATTCCTGGTTGTTGTTTGAGTGCTAAAACTTCGGGACCAGGGCGAGAACCAACAATATCAAAGGTTGTTTGAGGATAATGTTTTTGAATTTGTGGTAAAATTTCATTGGCGAAAAAGCAGACAGCATCAATGTTTGCTAAGTTATCCATCGCTCCAATAAAAACTAATTTGTATCCTCCGGGGTCGGTAGTACGATGGGGGAATGTGTCTAAATCAACTCCATTGGGAATAACTGTAATTTCACCGTGAGGATGAAGTTTTTCTAGTTGACTTTTATCATTTTCTGTAGTTACTACTATTGCCGAAAATTTTGCGCCATATCTTTGTTCATAACGACGTAAAAGTGGTAGAATAATCCTATCTCGGAGCTTATTTTCGGAGACACCTGTTGTTAGCTGGTTCAGACAAGTACCATAGACGGAACTGTGAATATTGACTATGGTTCTGAGAGATTTCTGAAAATGCCATCGCACATAAATTTCATTAACGCTATGTTCACAGGTAATCACATCACACTTTTGCTCCTCGACAAAGTTATCAATCCATGCTTGCATTTCAACTGAGTAGCGGCTGAGTACGCTGGGTGGGGTTCCCTGTTGCAAAAACTGACTTAATCGTTGTATTTTCTGGAGTATTCCCGATGGGGTTCCAGAATCTGGAGGACGTTCAAATACAACTAGATGATCTACCCAGTCCCGTAGGCTGACGATTTCTATTTCCGTAACGTCGTCATCCCGTTGAGTTACGAGGGTGATAGTGTGACGTTGACTTAAATATTTGAGTAAGTTAAATGTCCTCACTTGAGTTCCCCCCCTTGTTGGCGGATAGGGAAAGGTAGAAGACAGCATTAAGATGTGCATATCAGCAATTCAGGGTAAATTAGACTAAATCAAATGATGACATATACACCATGCTCTGATTTCAGCCTTGATGTCATGATAAATATCTCTTATCTATTTTTCCTCAAGTTTTAATATGGCAATTGTAAATAAGTTAGCAACATAAATATCCCGGAATTATTGAAGAAGTCCGGGTGCTGAGGGTGAAGGTCTTAGGATTTTTATAACTGAGGGTCAACCAAAAGCTGAACAATAAATTTTCGACAAACATCATGAAGTTTCTGTATATTCACAGATAAATTGTTGCTTTTACTGATAATTAAGGATAAATAAATATTATCACTTATTCTGTCAGCTGGTAATGAATTCATCTTGTATGATATATGAACAATCCTCAGAACTAATCTTAAAACTCTGGTTCTAGTGAAGTTGTAACTTGATCTCAAACTAATAGCTGTGGCTAAAATTAGCGTTTGCATTCCTACATTTAATCGGCAAAATCTCCTACCATACGCCATAGAAAGCGTACTTCAGCAATCTTATCAAGATTTTGAATTAATTGTTTGTGATGATGGTTCAACTGATGGTACTCCTGAATTGATGTCACAGTACACAGACAATAAAATTAAATATATCCGTCATTGGCAAAATATTGGTAAAAGTAATAATATGCGCTCTGGTTTTGATGCAGCCCAAGGTGAATATTTTATCAAGTTTGATGATGATGATAGGCTAACAACTAATTTTTTAGCCCGGACTGCGGGAATACTTGATCAAGATTCTAGAATTGATTTTGTTGGTACTGACCATTGGATAATTGATATTGAAAATATCCGGGATGAGAAAAAGACTCAAGAAAATTCTCGTCGTTGGGGTCGAGCTAATTTAAAACCAGGCGTAGTGGATAATTTGTTAGAGGTGGTTTTTATTAACCAAAGCTTTCAAATTGGGGCGACTTTATTTCGTCGTCAGACTTTGCAAGAGTTGGGGTTTATGCTACCGAATATTCAAAATTGTGAAGATAATGATTTATTTGTCCGGCTGGCTTTGGCTGATAAAAAGGGTTATTATATACCGGAATTATTAATGGAATATCGTTCCCATGCAGAACAGCAAGGTATGAATAGAGCAATTCCTTATTTGTTTGATAAGGTTCGGTATTTGGAAAGTTATCAGTTTGATATAGATAAGTTGGAACAAGTTAGGCAATATCGCCTAGCTGAATCGCAATTGTTATTGGGGTTGCGTTTGATTGAAAAAGGTGAAACCCAAAAGGGAAGGGAACTGGTTTTGGCGGGGCGGTCTTTTTCTACTGCTAAGACTTTGATTGGTTTGGGTTTGTCTTTTTTACCTGTTGGGTTACGGGGTCGGGTTATTAATTTGTTGCGCCAAGTTAAGGGGTGATGTTTCATGCAAAGGCGCAAAGAAAGAGTGCAAATGGATTTTTACAGCGCATTTCATCTGAGTGAGTTATGCTTGTAGCGGGTAAGATGTCCGCACTACAAGAGTTGTATCATTAATCGGTAAGAAGCTTAGTAAACCTACTTTTGTGTTGGAATAGCAGGGGTGGGTTGGTAAGTGGTGCTGGATTTTAGTTGACTAATCATTAACATTTTACCAAGAACTAAGGTAATGGATACTGCTGCGATCCCTAATTAAGAAAACTAATCTTCTGAAAATAAGTTTCCTATGATATCAAGCATTCTTGCTTCACTTATACCTTTAACCATTTGTTTTCCACGTAGAATTTTCACCCTTTCTATGACATCATGTAAAGATTTAAACTGCTCTTTTTCACGTTCTTTTACTATTATTTCTGCTATCTGATTAGCATTTTTTTGAAACCCAGCATTAAGTAATTTCCTAGTGATTTTTTCTTGACTAAATTTTGTAAATACATCTAAAGGTTCTATTTTATTAGCTAGTTGCTTTTTAATCTCTCTATTTTCATTTTCTAATTTTACTTTAGCAGTTGAATTTTCTAGCAGCTCGTTAATGCGCTTTTCTAACCGTGATTCTAAATTATGTAAGAAGTTTTCCAAATCTTTTGAAGTAAAGGAACTCTCCACTTGAGAATTTGACTTCAATTTTCTAAATAAATCTACTTGCTTGGTTAAAAATTCATCATTTTCTGGCTCAATAATAAAGACAGTAATCATCTCTCCTTGAAGAGGATTTATTTCTCTAGCTCTAGCAGCAGCATAGTATTCAAAAACTCCATCTACTAACTCGTAGGATTGTAAACTTGTTCTGCGAACCACTATAGGGTTAATGACTCCTTCAGATTCTAAAATAGACTGAGCAGCTTTTTCTAACTCATCATCTGAAAACGCTGAGCGAGGCTGAGTGCAGGTAATTTTCTTGACTGGTATGAGCGAAGTTAATAATTTCATTAAGATAACCCAATTTTTTCTAATACTTCTTGACCTAATAATATAAACTCTTGCGCTGATGTTGAATCAGGTTTAAAATCAATAACAGAGATAGGATCTGGAATTTCCATGTCTCCAACTATTAAAACTTTTTCTGCACATTTAGCCAAGTCATCTCTTTCGTAAATCACAGTATCCATCATTGGAATATTATACCTTTCGGGTATTTTTTCCATACGGTTTTTCAAGGTAGTTTGCACAAACTTATGATTTGTAGATATTTTAGAGGCAAGAACACCTAATATTTGAATAGCTGGTTTTCTTACTTGTTTTCTAAACCCATTAATATCTTTGACAAAATCTTTAACATTAGTCAATCCTTGATTCGCAAAAGGTTTTAAGTCTGATGGTATAATCAGATAATCTGTGGTAATTAAAGCAATTTTGGCATACAGATTTAAAGAAGGTGGAGTATCAATCAATACAACATCATATTGATCTTTTACTTCCTCTAATTTTTCAATGAGTATAAGCCTGCTGTAGTCCAGTCCATTTAGTACAGTTTCTTTTTTTATCAAGTCTATATGTGCAGGAACTACCTGAATTCCTGGATCACAAAAATTAGATTTTCTGGCAATTTCTGCAATTGAGAAAAAATCCTCTGAAGATAATATATGAAAAACATTAGAATCCTGAATATCATCAAATTTTTCATCATCAAATTTGACTAAACCAGTAGCGAATGTAGTATTAGCTTGGCTATCAAGGTCAATTACCAAGACTCTTTTCCCCTTTTTACGAATAGCAGCAGCTAAATTAACTACAGTTGTTGTCTTACCAACACCACCTTTATTGTGGTAGATTGCAATTATTTTCATAGAACTTTCCCTGTTTTTTTCAACATTTAAATCATTTTGAAATGTCTGAAAAATTGAAATAGGTAATAACTCTGTCTTTTTCAGACTTTCTCTACCGATTAAACCTTTAATTTCTTCTATTTTTTCCTCGACATCCTTTCCCAAACACTGAAAGACTAGTTCAATATCATATTCCAACTTTTCATAAATCCTGATTTCCTTACCATTGGTCAGCAACCCATATCGCGCATTCAAGCTTGTTAAATAATGTCTGAGTCTGAGGACATGATTATTTAAATTTTGCTTTGGATGCTTTGCTTCCATGACAACACTCATCGGCGAATTAGCATCTAAAACCAACGGAATAATTTGTTTTGCAAATGCTAAAAAATCTAAACGAATGCTACCAAGGGCAACTTCTTGATGCCACGTATCGGGAGTATACCCTAGTTGCGGCAACAAATACTGAACTATGAGTTTGCTTTCAACTTCACTTTCGTTACGACACAGTTCAGGATTAAAAAGCAAAATTTTTTACTCCAATAAAGTTAAAATCATGGAAATAACTTCATACTTATTTGAGTATGGCACATGCTTAGTTATCTGTGTTATAAAAATTACTTACATTATATGTATATCCATAAAAATATGTTTAGTTTTTTTACGAAAAAATAAACATATGATAATCTTGTTAAATAAAACTTAAAATTGCAGCAGTTTTGATGTAATATATCCACGCCTCTGGGCTTCTGGGTGAGGTAAAAGAACTAAAAAATACTCTAAACAAATCTCAACACTCCTGGGCACTGTTATAATCTGACTGCCTTAATAGGGACAACGTTAATTTTTAACGTTTCCAAAAAGATTACACTTAATTGAAGTTTTAATTATTGAATAGGAGTGTACGCTACCTAGATATGGGGATGCGCTATCAGAGGACTTAACCAATGGGATATGTAATTGCTACTGCAAATATGAAAGGCGGTGTTGGTAAAACCACCCTCACTGTCAATATAGCGACTTGTTTAGCCAAAAATCACGGTAAGCGCGTGCTTGTCCTGGATTTAGATAGCCAAATCAGTGCTACACTGAGTTTAATGTCGCCTTTAGCTTTTGCTAAACTTCGCAAACAACGTAAGACATTGAGATATTTAATAGACCAAATTATCAATCCTGAACCCAAACCAAAACTGACGATTCAAGATATTATTCAAGGTCAGGTTTGCAATATCCCCGGCATAGATTTATTACCCGGGGATATTGATTTATATGATGAATTTGTGGTGTCAGAGATGCTCCACCAACAAGCAACTGCTTTGGGCGAGCAGGATTTTGAAACGGTTTGGAATCGTTTTGAAAGAGTGTTGATTAATAATATTTTAAACCCAGTGCGCGAGGAGTATGACTTCATTCTTTTAGATTGTGCCCCTGGCTATAATTTATTGACTCGCAGTGCTTTGGCTGCCAGTGATTTCTACATTCTTCCTGCTAAACCAGAACCTTTATCTGTGGTGGGTATTCAGCTATTAGAAAGACGCATTGGTCAATTAAAAGATGCTCACGAACAGGAAGCTAAGATAGAGATCAAAATGCTGGGAATTGTTTTTAGCATGGCTAGTTCTAATTTGCTCAATGGGCGATATTATAAACAAGTGATGCACCGTGTTGTGGAAGATTTTGGTGTAGAGAAAATTTGTAAGGCACAAATACCAGTTGATATAAATGTGGCTAAGGCTGTTGATAGTTTTACGCCGGTTGTGTTGAATGCACCTCAATCATCGGGTTCTAAAGCATTTTCTCAGTTAACTCAGGAGCTGTTGCAGAAGTTGTAGCAACAAAACTTCCGGACGCATATAATTTGTGTCGGATTTAATAGTTGCCCTTGCAAAGGAAGTGAAGTAATCCCACAATCCTTGGGATTACCTCTTTCTACTCGCAATGACTACCTATAGTCGTCTATGTGCTTATTTGATTAAAACTCCCCCGCCAAAGCTGGAACGCAACGTTCACACAATAGGGGATGCTCTACTGATTCTCCCACATGAGTAGAATAATTCCAACAGCGATCGCACTTTTGACCCTCTGCATCAACTACTGCAATTCCCCAGCTATCTAACTGCAAGTTATATTTCGAACCTTGCAATGCTTCGGGAGAATGTAATAGTTCCACTTGAGAAGTGAGGAATAGATAGCGCAGTTCATCAATACCATTACCAATATCAGGATTTAGTTTTTTCACCGCATAAAGCAAATGCTCATCCTTGATATAAAGCAAGATTTTAGCTTCTAGGGAAGAACCAATCTTTTTCTCTACCCTGGCTTGTTCTAACACCTTATTAACATCATCCCGAAGTTTCCGCACTTGTTGCCAAAACTCCGCTAATTGAGAATTACGCCATTTTTCATCTACCTGCACCCAACCAGCTTCAAACACTGATTTATATGGTGCTTGGTAAGGGATAAATTGCCAGATATCCTCAGCAGTATGACATAACACAGGTGCCATCGCTCGTGCTAAATTCTCCAAAGCTATCTTAAGCACTGTTTGACAACTGCGACGGCGAAAAGCATCCGGGGCGCTGATGTACAATCTATCTTTAGCAACATCTAAATAAAAGTTGGATAAATCCACTACGCAGAAATTCAGCACAGTTTGGAAAAAGCGGAAGAATTGGAAACTTTCAAAAGCTGCGGTAACTTCTGCAAACACCTCAGCGATGCGGTGGAGCATATAGCGGTCAAGTTCTGGTAAATTTTCCGGGGGTATTGCATCCTGTTCCGGGTCAAAATCATGCAAGCTACCCAATAAGAACCGCGCTGTATTGCGAATTTTACCTCTAACATCATTCATTTGCTTGATGATGTTACCACCTAGACGCACATCAGCAGAATAATCTACCGACGAAGCCCATAGCCGCAGCACATCAGCACCATAGGGGGGTTCTTTTTTCTGGTCTTTCCCGCCATTAATGACCACTTGGGGGTTGACCACGTTTCCTACAGATTTACTCATCTTCCGCCCTTGTTCATCTAAAACAAAGCCGTGAGTTAAGACAGTTTTATAAGGTGCAATGCCATTTACTGCTACGCTGGTGAGCAAACTTGACTGGAACCAACCCCGATGTTGGTCGGAACCTTCCAAATACATATCAGCCGGGTAGCGTAATTCTGGACGCTGTTTCACTACAGCCGCCCAAGATGAACCAGAATCAAACCATACATCCATTGTGTCTGTACCTTTGCGGTAAGACTTGCCATTATGACGGTAAGACTCTGGTAATAACTCCTCCACTGACATTCCCCACCAAGCATCGGAACCTTTTGCGGCGATAATTGCTTGGACATGGTTGATGGTTTCTTCATTCAGCAGTGCTTCTCCAGTAGCTTCATCGTAGAAAACCGGAATGGGTACACCCCAACAACGCTGACGAGAAATACACCAATCAGAACGTTCTGCTACCATGGGCGTAATGCGATTTTCTCCTTGGGCTGGAATCCATTTTACCCCAGCGATGGCCTTTAAAGCTTCCTCCCTAAATCCAGCCACCGAAGCGAACCATTGTTCAGTCGCTCGGAAAATTGTGGGTTTTTTTGTCCGCCAATCATAGGGGTATTTGTGAGCGTAGGGTTCCTCCTTCAACAAAGAACCAGCAGCCGTCAACGCGTCAATTACCGCCTGATTTCCATCACCCAAAACATTTAAACCAGCAAAAGCACCCGCCTCTGGGGTAAAATTGCCGTTGTCATCTACTGGCGCGAGGATTGGCAAACCGTAACGCTGACCCACAATGTAGTCTTCTTGACCATGACCGGGGGCAGTATGTACTAACCCAGTACCGGACTCAGTGGTAATATAATCACCACCCACCACCACGGGACTTTCCCGGTCAAACAGAGGATGACGATAAGTAGTATGTTCTAAATCTTGCCCCTTAAAGGTAGCCTTCACCGTGAGCCGAGTGGAAAGGGTGGCTGACAGACTTTGTACTAAATCTGCGGCTACGATAAGATATTTGGGAATTTGCTTTCGTTTTACTTGTCTTTCAAATTCATGTAAAGCTTGAATATAGTCAGCATCTTGACCAAATTTATCTTGTTGAGGTCTGCCTTTTGTTTCCCATATTTCTCTTGCTCTACGTTCAACTTCCTGATGCGTAAATTCTTGCTTGGTAGAAACCACAGCATAACTCAAATCACCATTTACCGCCACAGCTAAATTACCCGGAATAGTCCAAGGGGTCGTAGTCCAAACAGCCACAGACAAATGAGGTAAAAATTCACCCAAAACAGGTTTAGCCGCCTCAGACAGACCTGTTACCGGAAAAGCTGCATAGATACTGCGGGAAACATGACCTTCTGGGTATTCCAACTCCGCCTCAGCTAGAGCAGTTTTAGAACTAGGGCTCCAGTGAACAGGCTTTAAACCCCGATAGATGTATCCTTTTAAGACCATCTGACCGAACACACCAATTTGTGCCGCTTCATATTCCGGCTTCAAAGTCAGATAAGGATCATCCCAATCACCCCAAACGCCGTAGCGTTTGAAACATTCCCGTTGGTCATCTACGGTAGCTAAGGCAAACTCCTTGGCTTTTTGCCGTAGTGTCAAAGGTGTTAAACTTTGCCGTTCTGCTGATTTCATATCTTGCAGAACTTTTAACTCAATGGGTAAACCGTGACAATCCCATCCTGGGACGTATCTAACTTTACGCCCTCGTAGCAGTTGGTAGCGGTTAATAATATCTTTGAGAATTTTATTTAAGGCATGACCAATGTGCAATGAACCGTTAGCGTAGGGAGGTCCATCATGGAGTATAAATAATTCGCCGGGGTTATTTTGCGACAGGCGATCGTAAATATTATTTTCTGCCCAGAACTGTTGAATTTCCGGTTCCCGCTTGATGGCGTTTGCCCGCATATCGAATTTAGTTTTGGGTAGGTTTACCGTATCTTTGTAGCTTCCAGGTTCTGTCACAGTCTCATGCCTAAGATTATATATGCAAGTTATCCCATCAATTATAGAAGATGGGCATGAATACCGAAATCTCTTCTGTTTTTCACCCGGGTACGGATCTCTCAGCAATAATATGGTGCGGCTTAAATTATTTCAATAATAAACTGCATTATTTTTTATACATCTATTAATCACTTATATATTATACTACTTACTAGTTTGACATAGAGTAATTACGTATGGCTGGTGATTCCTTCTTTGATGAACAGACAGAGCAATCTTTAATTAAAGCCAGAATTGTAGAAAAATATTTTTGGGCTTGGGCGAAAGTAATTATACCAAAGGCAAAAAACAGAGGTTATGAAATTATTGCCTACATCGACCTTTTTGCTGGACCTGGTAGATATGAAAATGGTTCTAAATCAACACCAATCAAAGTTTTAGAAACCGCAATTGCTGACCCAGATATGCGAAATATGCTGAAGACATTATTTAATGATGCTAATTCTCAGCATACTAATTCTCTGCAATCAGCTATAAATGCAATTCCTGGTATTCAAACTTTAAAATATCAACCTATAGTAACTAATTTGGAAATTGGAAAAAATACTATTGAACTATTTGATGTTCCTACACTGTTCTTTTTAGATCCTTTTGGCTATAAAGGATTATCATTACAACTTATAAACTCATTCGTCAAAAACTGGGGCTGTGATTGCCTTTTCTTTTTTAATTACAATCGGATTAGCATGGGGTTAGGTAATCCATTAGTTGAAGAACATATAAATGCACTATTTGAAAAAACACGGGCAGATGAATTACGCAATAAATTAAAAAATAACTCAAATGATAGAGAAAATCTCATTGTCACATACATTTGTGAATCATTAAAAGAAATGGACATAAAATACGTTCAAAATTTTCGTTTTAAACATGAAAAAAATCAACGTACAAGTCATCATTTAATTTTTGTAACCAAGAATTTGAATGCCTATAATATTATCAAAGATATTATGGCTAAAGAGAGTTCTGACCAAAATCAAGGAGTACCATCTTTTGAATATAACCCAGCTACTTCTAAGCAGCCATTGCTGTTTGAACTTAGTCGTCCTCTAGATGAATTAGAACAAATGCTCCTAGATGAATTTGCAGGACAAACAATCACTATGGAAGAAATTTATCTACAGCATCATGTAGGTAGAGCCTACATTGAAAAGAATTACAAAGCCGCTCTGAAAAATCTTGAATCCCAAGGAAAAATCACAGCAGAACCACCTGCTAATCAAAGAAAAAAAAACAAAGGAGAAATTACTTTTGGAGATGCAGTTAGAGTTACATTTCCACCTAAGCGGTAAGTCCTAAACTTTCTTTTTTAACTATTAATTTCTGTGGAGATACACCCCATTGTCGATGGTGTTTTTGCCAAGCATTAGGCATTTCATCCCAGATTTTACCATCTAGTAACTTACCACCAGCTTTGGAAGTTCTCCCGCCAACTTGCTTAAAGAAAAATGCTACTTTAGCTTTTTGACATTGGTCACGAATATCCTCAGCCCACTCAATTTTCATAGGACGATGTTTTTGTCCTGACTCTCCCCCAACTATAACCCAATCAATATTTTTTAAGTTCAGGTTCAATGAACCTAAAAGTGGTTCACATGAAAGAAACCTAACATTTGCTGGAACTTGACGCAGCAAATCAACGCGGTGGACATAATTTTGATTTTCTACGGATACACCCAACCATATATTTTTATGGAATTGTAAATTAGGTGCTAACTCAACTAAACGCTCAGGCCTTTTTGTTAAGATTTGGTATATGTGCCAAGGTGTAACCTCAATAACTTTGAATACTTTTTGCATAAAATCTAGAGGTACTTCTTCGTGAAAAAGGTCACTCATAGAATTAACAAAAATTCTGCTAGGGGTTCTCCACTTTAAAGGTTCTAGCAACCTATCGGGATGTAAAGTTAAATTAAATCCATTTCTAAAATTATTAGGAAACCGTTTAGTCAAAGCCTCTGCATAGCAATGTAAACATCCTGGACTAACTTTATCGCAACCAGTTGTTGGATTCCAAGTTTTATCAGTCCACTCAATACCTGTATGTGTACTAGACATGATTATTTAACCTGATAATTATTAATTTGGTAAATTATTTTAAATGTCAGTAATTCGTATGCACTATAGTATAGCAGAGTTTTCAATCAAGAAATTAATCTAACTATTTTTTTATCCATGAAGATGAGCAAAATCAATCTTAATACAATTAAGTTACTAGATGTAATAGCATTAACAGTTGATTGACCTAAACATAACTTATTGCGCGGTCAAGTAGGTACAATGGTTAAATTATTAGCTGATGGTGCTGCTTTTGAAGTAGAATTTAGTGATAATAACGGACAAACTTATGAATCTATTGGGTTGCGTTCACAACAAATTACGGGTTTAAATTTTGAGCCAGCATCGCCTAATTTAGTAGCGGAAATGGTTACTCCTTAACTACAGCACCTTGCACCGAATCTCAAGTACAGACATGAATGATAAAACTTTTGTGGGGTCAGCATCTTGCCCGCCCTTGTGTACCTCACCTACACCAGATGTTAGGATCAATACATAGCATTATTAAATTTTTTGCTGGTAGCATTTTAAAATCAAATTTAATTTGACAAACTGATTGATTAATAAATAATGATCTAATTCCATCAAAGATATTACTAAATTCAGAAATTGAAAAAACCCAACGCCATCTTAAATAACGCTGGGTTTAATCCAAGTCAACCAGCTTGATCAGTAGGTGGTATTTTTTCCGGTGGCGCTTCTGCTGGGGGAGCAAGTGCAGCATCAGGTGGAATTTCTGCGGTGGAAATTGGTGGTTTTTGTTCAGTCTCAGCTTCTGCTTGGGCTGGTGCGACCACTTCAGGTGGTGGAGGATTTGGTGGGGTTACTTCCTCTGCTGGTGCTTCTGGTGTGGAAGAAGTTTTATCAATAATCTCAACAGCGGGTTTCTCCGTGGGTGCAGGGGTCGTTTCTTCTGGTTGGGGAGTTTCAGGCCTTGTCTTAGTTATGGTTTGTTGGGCTTTTCCTTTCACTCCGCTTAAAGCACTACCAATACTCCGTTGTACCTGAGTCAACCGTTCTGGGAGGGATAACCTAGTCATTTGGTCTTGAATACCAGTTTTCAATGTCTCACCACTGGGTACTGGGGTTTGTTCTGTTTGCGGAGTGAGTTGGCGACGTAATGAAAGAGTTTGCCAGACAAAGGAAACTAAAACAGCGACGCTAGCCACATGACCCAGCAATAGGCCGGCTGAAATGCGTGGCGCAAACACCCATAAGACTAAGGCATAAAAAAGTCCTAGACCACTCCAGATAAAGTCATTCTTACGGTGGATTTCCGGTAAAAAGAAAGCTGCTATGTAAAGGGCTAAACTACCAAGTCCGACCACAAAAGCTAGAACGTATGCCAGCATTTTTTGGTTACTCCTTATTGTATCATTTGACTAAGGATTGGGAATTAAGGACTAAAAATTAGAAATGGGGAATCGAAATGGGGAATCATTTATGTTTCCTGCTTATCAGTACCCGAATCGTTAACTAAATATTTTAGTTTTGCAACTCAATGGGTGATATTGTTGAACTTAAAGTTATCAACATTGCAGTCATGGTGAAGTTAATCAGTAATAGCTTTTTCTAGAGCTGCGGCAAATCCGATTTCCTCTATTTCATCAGCAGTGGTAACGTCAGCAATATCAAATTTTGCCCCCGCTTTGGTTAACTCATCGTCTATTATACGCAGAAACTTAGTTGCTCCTGGATCATCACCAATTTGAAAGAACAGCACTGCTAATTCTTCGTCACTATCTATTTTGCGACTGGCTAGGATAATCTGCTCATACACAGACTTACGATCATCTGGCTCACCATCGGTGACTACAATGATTGTCTCACCGTTGGGGGTTAAACCTTGTTCTCGGCGTTGGAAAAAGTCATCAAAAGCTGCTTGAAGTACGCCTCCTAAGTTGGTACTTCCAGCTGGGTTATTCTCTTGGAATATCTGTTGAACTTTACTAGCAGTGACACCAGAGTAAAATTTATGTCTACCAGAAAATACGTAAACGTTGATCCCATCTGGGTCTAGCCGCTCACACTTACGAGCCAAGGCTAAGGTGTTCTCTTGCATAACTTCCCATCTGGTTTTGTCTGGAAGTTCGCTAGGACTTTCCATGCTGCCGGACTTGTCTATGATGAGGGTGTATTGTCTGCTCATAATTTCTACCATTTTTTTTCCTTTGTATGGTTATTTTTATGCTCTGGAATTTGTTGAGAGTAATTACGTCAGCCCTACAGATGACGAGATGCGTTAAGCGCTAATTAATCCTATCAGCAAGAAGATCATGAATGGATGCATGATACTGTTCAAGATGATTTTCCTGGTTGTGTTTGTGGCCATTGCTCCAACATTCGTTGCAGAATCAGGGGCGTGGCGATACTAGTTACACCAGATACAACAACCATAGCAGCAAATACCTGTGGAGAAATTGCCCAATTTCCTAATGACAGACCTCGTTGCATGATAATTAGGGCGATTTCGGCTCTGGGAACCAAACTCACACCTACTAATGTCGCTCCTACCCATCCAGTTATAAATACAGCAGGTATACCAGCACCAATAATTTTACCTAGTACGGCTACTATTAACAGAGCGCCACCTAGACCTAAAGCTGTTCTTAAGGCGTTGGGGTCGATTTGCAAACCGATACCAATAAAAAAAACGGCACAAAAAATTCATAAAGTGTGCTGAAAGAGGTATCTAGTTTGACCGCTTGCGGGTCGCGGCTGAACACCAGTCCAGCAAAAAATGCACCGATGGCAACGGAAAACCCCAATAAACCAGCGATTGCAGCAATGATGAGTCCAATACTGGCAACAGTTAACATTGGATCTGGGGGTTTTTCTATCCTCATCAGAAAAACTGTAATTGCTTGCTCAAAATACCGGGAAAATACATAACAAACAGTGGCAAATAATATAGATTTAAGTAATAAACCTCCTGCTGTTTTAATGATAACGGGTAAGATAGAACCGTTGGCACTCTCTTTTAACAGAGGCGCAATCGCAAACAGCAATGCCATCAAAATTACACTGGAAATATCATCCATTTCAGCTACATCTAACATTAGCTGACCGTTGGGGGAGTTTGTCGCTTTCTCTTCTTGCCAAACCCCAACGGCTACGCCTACACTAGTGGCGGTCATGGCAATACTCACAAACAAACTGGAAATTAGGCTGAGTTGGAGGAACCAGTAGCAGACAACAAAAGCAAGTGTGCCACTCACTAAAACATCACCAACCCAGACCATGCTGGCACGGGAAACTTGGCTCATTAGTCCAGCTAAGTCACTTTCTAATCCAACTCGAAATAGTAAGGCAATGATGCCTAATTCTGCCAAAAAGTCAAAAATTTCTTCTCCCTCTGAGGAAAGGATATGCCATTGATGATCCATCAGGCTCAGGAGAAATCCTACTAGTAAATAGCCTACCAGAGCAGGAACACTAATGCTTTCTAAACCAGACTTGATGAGAATGGCCATGGCAATTGCCATACCCACTAGTAACACTAATAATGGTAGCCCCTGCACGGATTCATTCATATAGGCTGTCCTACTGTTTTTGATTTGCCCATGTTCTACTATGTCTAAAGCAATGGATAGAGTTAATTCATCCTCTATGTGAAAGAAATCGATTTAATTAACTACCCCGGCGCGTAATATTGATGGGGAGCGCTGAATTAGTTAAAATTGTCATTTCCTTATTTTTTAATCAAGGCAGAAGTATAGAAACTTGACTGGAACACTGAAAGTTGCAACAACCATTTGCTTGTGTTAATTATAAGTTTTTGCAGTTTATTCAAGTCTTAAGGTCTTCTTTAGGAGAGAAGCGAAAATCTCGGTCTACCCTAAAGATAAAAGGATCTGCAAGAGTTAGCCAAACATAATTTATGACACTACAAAGCTTTGGTGTGATTGGATTAGCCGTAATGGGCGAGAATATAGCTCTCAACGTCGAGCGTAATGGCTTCCCAATTGCAGTTTATAACCGCTCCAGAGAAAAAACGGATGCGTTTATGGCGCAGCGTGCGCCAGGAAGGAACGTCAAAGCCGCCTTTACCCTAGAGGAGTTTGTCGCATCATTGGAACGTCCCCGCAAAATTCTGGTGATGGTACAGGCTGGTAAGCCGGTAGATGCGGTGATTGCCCAACTCAAACCCCTGCTAGATGAAGGCGATATCATTATCGACGGTGGTAACTCTTGGTTTGAAGATACAGAAAGACGTACTCAGGAATTAGAACCTGTGGGACTACGGTTTATTGGTATGGGTGTGAGTGGCGGTGAAGAAGGTGCCCTCAATGGACCTTCCCTCATGCCTGGTGGTACTCCTAGTTCCTACGAGTATCTGTCACCAATTTTCAACAAAATTGCTGCTCAAGTTGATGACGGCCCTTGTGTTACTTATATTGGCCCTGGTGGTTCTGGTCACTATGTGAAAATGGTACACAATGGCATTGAGTACGGCGATATGCAGCTAATTGCAGAAGCCTACGATTTGCTGAAAAATGTGGTTGGATTAAATGAAAATCAGCTACATCAAGTTTTCACTGAGTGGAACAGTACTGATGAACTGAATTCGTTTTTAATTGAGATTACATCGAACATTTTCCCTTACATTGACCCGGAAACAAAAAAACCCTTGGTGGAATTAATTGTCGACGCAGCCGGTCAAAAGGGAACAGGTCGTTGGACTGTACAAACTGCTTTGGAATTGGGTGTGGCTATTCCGACAATTACCGCAGCAGTTAATGCCCGGATTATATCTTCTATTAGAGAAGAACGGGTAGCAGCATCTCAGAGCTTAACAGGCCCTAGCTCTAAGTTTGATGGCGATGTGAAGGGCTTTGTTAACAAGGTTCGCGATGCTCTGTATTGCTCAAAAATCTGTTCTTACGCTCAAGGTATGGCGCTGTTAAATACAGCTTCCAAAACATACAACTGGAATTTGAATCTCAGTGAGATGGCGCGGATTTGGAAAGGTGGTTGTATTATTCGCGCTGGCTTCTTGAATAAGATTAAGAAGGCTTTTAACGAAAATCCAACTTTGCCTAACCTGCTACTGGCTCCTGAGTTTAAGCAGACTATTCTCGATAGACAAGATGCTTGGCGGGAAGTGATCATGACAGCAGCAAAAGTGGGAATCCCAGTTCCTGCTTTTAGTGCATCTTTGGATTATTTTGACAGCTATCGTCGCGATCGCCTACCCCAAAATCTTACTCAAGCACAACGCGACTACTTCGGCGCACATACTTACCTCCGTCTTGACAAGCCGGGAACATTTCACACTGAGTGGGTTCCCATTGCTGAAGCTAGAAAGTAAACTTTAACATATTCACATCCCTAGATTGTGAAAGTTTTCTGTGTTGAAGTTGGATATTTAAAAGTGACTCTGAAATTCAGAGTCACTGTCTTTATATATGAGCTTTTCATCAGATTATTGGCGCTTGATATACGCGTAACTAACGGGGTCACCCCCCTGTTGAGACTTAACGAGTTTAGCTATGCAACAGTAAGGTAAATATTCAAGTTTTACATCTCTGTTAGAGAGGCAGTTTTTGATTCCCTGACAATCATACAACTGCTGACTCTATACAAGATATGGTCTTGAGAAATTTTGCCTTATTCGAGGTTAAACATTACCACCAGATTTTTCTATCAAGTTTATCTTTATCCGTCCACTACCTCGATGTAGTATTGGGCTGTCTACCTCGCTCAGTTGGGCTTGATATTGAGATGAATCTGAGGTTAACTGTTGCGAACCACAAGAGGATAGCAACATCTGAGATAAGCGATTTACCTTTGCTTGGCAGTTAAAAACTAGGGAACTGAAGACTAAACACGAAACTAAAAGTGAAATCGTAGCTCGCATAACAGATGTTTATTTTTGAACTCTCTTGTCTAATGTTACGGATCTTCTGGTAGTGTATCCGGAAAATTTAGTAAAAAGTAGTGTTTTTTACTGAAAAAATGTTACTTTAACGATATGTCAATGGTTTCAGCTAGTAACCAACCACCAGCATGATTGAAGTTACCCCAAATAGTCAGCAGTTGTTCATTCACAACAGCTTGTAGTTGCTCTTCTATCTGCGATCGCAAAGTCACAATCTGCCAAGTTTGACCACTATAGGTTTCTGGTGTGGTTATGGTAAAGTGGTAGTCTTGCTGGAAACGCTGGAAAATTCCTGTAAAACACTTGCTTTCAGTTCTTGTTACTTGTTGACAATGTAATTGATTATACTTATTTACCGAGATGCAAGGGTAATTGCCATTTGATGGATAAGCTTGTGGGTCATTTAAGTAATACCGTTGCCAATTGAGCCATTCTGGATTTTTCGGAGATATATCTAAGTTAAATAAAGGTACAATTGTTGCGGGAGTATGTAAAGATTTTAACAAATGATTTTGTAATTGCCTGGCAGGTAAATGTCTGGGCTGACAGTTCAATTCAACGCACATAGCCGCCGCCATTCCCGCCCCTTGACCTATACCCATGACAACGGGTTGTAATCTGGTTGCGCCATTAGCAATATGAGATACAGAAATATTTTTTTCACAAACTAATAAACCATCTCTGTCCACAGGAATTAAGGAACGGTAGGGAATAGTAAAGGGTGTACCAGTCCAACGTCCCCCCCAACGAATGGATTTAGGTTGCAGTGGCAAGTTGAACCCAGGATAATGATGATCGTTGGCATAATTACCGACAGCGATCGCATCGGGGAACAAAGATGCTACCCTACCCCCTGGTATGGGCAAAATGTCTTGTTCTCGCACGGTAGTTAGTCCCACCAAGCGACGACTCTCACGGTAGTAAGGATGCAATGCAAAAGCACTATGATGATGGGGAAAAGCCGACTCAGCCAAGCCATAACGCCTACCTAAGTTTTTTTGGATGAAATGGGCAAAATTTTGGCTATGCCAGCGACATTCTGACAAAAATTCCTGTTTTGCTACTTCCGACTCTATTAAACGCCCTACACCTTCGGCATAGTCATTACCACAGATGGGCCAGTTGATCATAAATCGACCCCCTGGTAAACGTCCATAATTTAAGAATTTCTCAGCACCATAGTTATCCCAAGCACCAGTAAATAGGGCAGGATTATAATTGGGTGCAGGAAAAATCTCTGGAGCGCTCGGTTCGCCAAAATCTTGCATTACCACTACCCAAGTAGGGGCTTGCACAGGATATCTTTCTGTGAGCTGATTAAAATGAGCCGGTGCGCTTATTTCTCCCCACTCAGATTGCAACTCCCAGCCCCAACGATGAGGTATTTCCGCCAAAGCCAATAAATCGCCTAATTCTGTACCGTCGAGAATAATCTTGGCTGTAACGGTAAACTCTGCAAACCGCACGCCAGTTACACAATTTCCTTGCTGCAATACTTCTATTGGCACTTGTCCAGAAATCCAATGCAGATTTGATAATTCCTGCACCCAGTCTGCAAAAATCTTGGCTGCAATGCGGGGATCATAACTAAAAAAGCTCACCCAACTGTTATCTAATCCCCCTGGTTGACGCTGGCGTAGTTCTTGTAAAAATGCGCCCCATAATCCAGTTTGAAAGGCTACTAGTTCATTACCATCGGGTGCGGATACCCCTGCGGATGTGAGCATTCCCCCTAACCAAGGAAATTCGCTGACTAGGATAGTTTTTGCTCCCTGTCGCGCTGCTTCGATAGCCGCAGCTGTTCCTCCGGTTCCTCCACCCACTACTAGGATATCGGCTGTATATGTTTGATGTATCATCACTCAAGGTCACTCGATTTTTGACAATTTTAGATGATTTCACTGTTTTTAAACCCAGAGGTAGGCAAAGTCTTTTTTGATGTTTTTGGTGAAAAGGTTTTGGAGTGAATCAGTTTTTTATGGCGCTAATTCTAGTTGACTTTTTTGGGATTTTTTAGCGGTTAATTTTTCTTAGTACCTACAAATATGGAAACCGCTATCAAAATAATTAACTACAAGTTTCAAACTTAATGAGCTAACCTGACCCGCTAAATGTTACATCTAAGAAAGTTGAGCGGGAAAAACCAACGTGAAAGCACAGGTATTTAGAGGTGTAAATCAACTTTCTTATGAAGATATCCCAGTCCCGACTCTGGAACCAGATGAGGTGCTAGTAAAAGTGGGAGTGGTGGGATTATGTCAATCAGATATTAAAAAAATTCGTTATCCCCTATATGAACCACCACGCATATTTGGGCATGAAACAGCCGGAACAATCGCATCTGTGGGTTCTCAGGTGAAATCTTGGCAAGTAGGACAACGGGTGGCGGTGATGCACCACATTCCTTGTATGCGTTGCGCTTACTGCTTAAATGAGAATTTCTCTATGTGCGATGTTTATAAAAACATTTCCACCACAGCCGGATTTAACCCTAGTGGTGGCGGTTTTGCTGAGTATGTTAAGGTTCCGGGACATATTGTGCAAAATGGGGGACTAATTCCCATTCCTGACCATATCAGCTTTGAAGAGGCAAGTTTTGTAGAACCAACTAACTGCTGTCTCAAAGCGGTGAAAAAAGCTCAAGTTTCCCCAGGAAAAACTGTTTTGGTTACTGGTGCCGGGCCAATTGGGTTAATGTTTGTCATGTTGGTAAAATATTTTGGGGCGAAAGCGATCGCTACTGATTTACTACCATCCAGAATTGAGAAAGCATTGAATGTTGGGGCAAAAGCCGCTCTTGATGCGCGTGATCCTGATTTACCTCGGAAAATTCACGCTTTGACTGGGGGGATGGGTGTTGATGTGACTCTGCTGGCTGTTCCCAGTGACAAGGCTTTCTTCCAAGCACTGGAATGTACTCGCAAAGGTGGTAAAATTTTGTTTTTCGCAGAATTTCCCGATGAAGTGGAAATTCCCATTAATCCGAATGTTCTTTACCGTAGGGAAATTGATTTGATGGGTAGTTACAGTTCATCCTATCGGCTTCAAAGTCTAGCTGCGGATATTGTATTTAATCGGTGCATAGATGTACAAGCCTTAATTAGTGATCGCTATCCCTTGCAAAACTTATCAGCAGCCGTGGAACAAGCGATCGCACCTAATCCCAAAACATACAAAATTTTAATTTATCCGTAATCCGGGCAAACAAGATAACAGTAGAAAATATTTATAGCGCTTCTCGCGCTTTGTGCGATAACCCCTCTGTTGGCAGATGCTAAGTCAACACTTTTAATTTGTTTAAGAATCGCTATTTTTTTCCATCTACGCCAACCCTAAATGCCCATTACGTTAATTTCAACTTCCCTGCTAGCCTTCTACCTCGCCTGGAATCTCGGCGCTAACGATGTCGCTAACTCAATGGGAACTTCTGTAGGTTCCCAAGCTCTCTCCCTGAGACAGGCAATAATTATTGCTGGAATTTTAGAGTTTACAGGGGCAGTATTATTTGGGCAGGAAGTATCCCAAACTTTAGCTACCAAAATTGCTAATCCTGTTTTATTTGCTGCTACACCAGAAATTTACATAATCGGTATGGTAACAGTGTTAGTTACCTGCGGTTTGTGGCTGCAAATTGCTACCTCTGGCGGTTTACCCGTAGCCTCATCTCATGCAGTTGTAGGTGCGATGGCGGGATTTAGTTGGGTAGCTATGGGAGTAGATGCGATTAATTGGATCTCAATAGGCTTAGTTGCTATTGGCTGGATTGTCACGCCGATCCTCAGTAGTGCTATTGCAGCTTTATTCTACGGTCAAATCAAGCATTGGATTTTGGAGCAACCAAATCAACTAGCACAGCTACAACAGTGGATTCCCTGGCTGAGTGTCATTGTGTTGGGAGTATTTGGTGTCATTGTCCTACCTTTGTTAACCCAACCCTTAACTAATTACTTAAATAGCATTGGTCTAAACTTACCTAGTTACGACCTTCCCTTATTTGTAGGTGCAGTTGCAGCTATTGTACTGTCAGTCATTAGTTGGCGACAGTTGCAAGAAGTAGGGAATAATGCACAAAAACTAAACAACGAAGAAATAATTTTCACTCCTGTAGAACAGCTATTCGCTCGGTTTCAGGTTCTCAGTGCTTGCTTTGTCGCCTTTGCTCATGGTTCTAATGATGTTGGCAATGCGATCGCTCCTTTAGCTGCCATTGTCTACATCAATAGCACTGGTACTATACCCGTCAGTGACATTACCATCCCCCTATGGATTTTAATCCTGGGTGGCGCTGGTATTGTCGCTGGTTTAGCTGTCTGGGGTCAAAAGGTAATTAACACTATTGGGGAAAACATAATTTCTTTACAACCTAGTGGTGGATTTTGCGCCGAACTTGCAACCGCCATTACCATCCTGCTAGCCTCTCGCTTGGGTTTACCTGTCTCCACCTCTCATGCTCTTGTAGGTGGTGTCATCGGTATTGGACTGGTGCAAAATATCAAATCAATTCAATTTACAACTCTACAAAGTATTGCGGTTGCATGGCTAATGACATTTCCCGTAAGTGCAATCTTCAGTGTTGCCATCTTTACCACTACCAAGATTTTATTCCTTTAAAATTTATTCTTTATGTATCTTAATCAACTAATATATCTCTTGCTTAGCTGTGAAAAAGGAAACTGGCACAACACCAAAACCAGACTTTGTTTTTGCAGAATAGCTGTTAATTCACTAAAATATTGTATGGGGGATAGTAATACTTTAAATTTCTGCGGCTTCCTACCATAATACCTATTAATAATGTAAACTGTCACATAAGTTACATTCTGTACAAATTGACATACAAATCCATAAGTTTGACCATCCTTTTGTGGCAATACACCTATTGATAAATTTTTGATCATTACTGTTCCTACTAAAAAAACTGAACATAAGTATTAACACTGGGTGTAAAGTTTTTTCTTATAAACTTGCACCTGAAAACTGTTAATTTAAGTAACTCCGATGGAAGGCATCTCCGTAATGCTGAAGGGGAAACAGTATAGTAAGTCCGTTACCGAAATAAATTGGATACTTTGCCAACCCTGTACTTACCATGACAAAATTACACTTATGTACGCAATTCTTGCCACAATTTTGAATTTACCTGACACAATACAAAAAATCAGTATTAGTGCCAAGCAAGTTTACAGCAAGCAGCTTTATCTTCAAGGTGTTAGAGGTTAGAAGCTAATGGGGCGATTTGAGAAGCGACCAGACAACCCGCGCGTCAGAGGCGAGCTATCCAGAGCAGCAGAGACAGCTTTATGGGCTGTGGTGGAGGATTTAGAAAGACTCCAGCAAAATGTGCTCAGGTCGTTACAGGAAGAAATCAAGCGGCTTCAGGCGGAGAAAACTCGTTTATCTGACGAAATACAGCAGTTATTAGAGGAAAAAGAACACCTACAACAGGTACGGCAAATAACTGGACAGCAAGTGTTAATTCGTCAGTTATCAGAGGCCTTGGCAAAGCACATATCTTCGCAACTGCAATCATCACTGGCAAGTTTAGTGAACAAATCAGTAGAAAGTAATTTCCAGGAACGATCTGCCATTAACTCGCCGGGGGGTAACAATGAGAATGCTCAACAAATGCTGGGCAGTTTGGATGATACACTGACGATTACCTTTAACTCGTTACAACAGGAGCTGAAGAATTATCAAAATAATCTTTCCCAACAGTTATCTCGGATGCAGAGCCAACAGCACCAGGGAGAAGCGATTGTAGAGGAGTTTATTAATCATCTGCGTGGTGAACTGGGAAAAACAAAACAAGAAATCTCACAAGCAACGGTAACAACATCACCGCCTACTATTCTCCAAACCACGGAGCAGCAACCGCCACGTTCCTCCCAGACACATTTACAGTTAGGAGAGATCAAAGCCAGTGTAACGGAATCAATTTCTACAAGCACTGAAGACTTATCTAAAAGCAACAATATTGCCTCTTCCACACTAGTCTCATCTGCGGAGAAAATAACGCTACTGGCCAGTGAACCAATTCCAGTACTCAGTCGGGAGTTGTCAGAAAGTCAGACAAAATCCCCGGAAAAACCACCTGTGGCCACTGAACCAGTTTCAGTACTCAGTCGGGAGTTGTCGCCACCCAAGGCTAAACCTCTAAATTCTAACCTAGCAACCAAGCCAGAAACAAAACCTGCATTATCACCATCACCCAAATCCCCAACTTTTTCACCAATCCAAATAGGCTTTTTGTTGGTTGTGTTGTCAACAGTGGTTTCATCCCTGTACAACATAGTTGTCAAGTGGATCTTTTATAAACCTTACGACAATTTTGGGGTTTTAGAAATACAAGGTATCATTTCGCCAACATTGGGAAATGTACTACTAATTCTAATGCTACGGTTGTTAGTAGTTGTGCCACTAATGTTACTCCTGGCTCCTATGATGCATCCACAAGTATGGGAAGATATGCAAAATCTTTTGGCAACATCACGTGGCAATCATACTGCAAATAGTAATCTCAAGCAACAAAAAACTTTACAGTTGTCTCTGGCCAGTGGTTGTTTTTTGTTTTTATCACAGGTGCTGATTTACCTTGCTATCGGTCAACTGGCAACCGGAATCGCCATCGCTTTGTTTTTTGTCTACCCCATGATTGGCGGTCTTCTCTCGTGGTTACTGTTTGGCGATCGCCCTCAAGGATTCCACTCTGCTACTTTGGCTGCTATCTTCTGTGGTGGATTGCTGGTTTTAGGGAGTTCTCCAAACCTTGGCCTGGCTAATTTCTCCATGGGAAGTAGTATTGCAATTTTAGCTGGCGTAGCTTTTGCTTGCTATGTGATTTTGACACGGATATGTGGTAGTCAGTTGCATCCAGTGTCTTTGACACTAATTAACTTTACCACCATGCTTGTGTTGAGCTTTATTTGTTTGATGGTGCCTTTACCAAGCAATTTGAGTCTTGCCCTTCAGCAGTCTAATTTGCTGGAATTGATTTTGAGTGCTTTTATTTTGGGTGTTCTGACACTAGTAGGCTATGTATTCAACAATGTTGGTATTCGCAAATTAGGTGCGTTCCGGGCGGCGATTATCGGTGGAGGCGTCCCCATCCTAACTGTAGTTTTTGCTGGTTTGATACTTCAGGAAACCTTGACAATTATGCAAATTATGGGAGTGCTGTTCGTGACTTTTGGGGTAGCAGCTTACAGTTTTGAG
Source organism: Umezakia ovalisporum Ak1311 (assembly GCF_029891685.1). NCBI lineage: Bacteria > Bacillati > Cyanobacteriota > Cyanophyceae > Nostocales > Nodulariaceae > Umezakia > Umezakia ovalisporum. The sequence goes on from NZ_JANQDJ010000066.1 coordinate 53,498, forward strand.
AAAATGCGAACTCAGGTTAAATCTTCTAACTCTCATAATTAAATCCTTGTTTTTAAATGCGAAAATCAAAATTCAATATCAACAATAATAAATGTAAAGTAAAGTCTACAACTTGATTTTTAGGCTCTTTTCCTCACTTCATGCTCCTAGCTTGATCTGTGGGGTAATAATTTTACAGAACTATCCAGGAACCAACATCCCGTAAGGGGGTTTGAAAACCATTGATTTTGTCTTATTCCGCCCGAGGGGACGAGCTACCAATGGCAAGGAGTTAGATGTCAGTCAAAAGGATAAAAAGAGAGCTAAGGCAGCTAGATATGCACTATTAGCTTTCTTTGCCATCATCTCAAAAATAAAAAATAATTAAAATTGGTACTTACGTTTTTGGGAAATGTCAGAGAATTTTAACAAATGGTTGCATATTAGGCATATACATGGTAATTATGTAAGTACTGCAAAGAAAATACTTTATACAAAATTAATACAAAAACAAGCAAAAGTAGAATATCATGTTGTAATAAATAAAAGGTGTTTTGAACCAGGAATTATCTACCTGAAATTAGGTAGACAACAATCCTGGGAGTGAACTGCCTACACCGCCAAAAAATTGCCAAAAGTTGTAAGCAGTAAATTATTGGGTTGCAAATTCTGGCTAAACCCACCAATGTTCCCTAGGTCAGTAAGTGACCTAATCCTAGACAACTAGCAACCATTGCCGGAAATCTGTACACAACAAACAGTTCTTAAAAGCATAATAAAAAGCAATTCTTTAAAGAAGATACACTTGTTGTTAAAGCTAGGAGACAGTTGTTGCAGTCAGACATTTCAAATCAGGGGCAATTATCATGTTAAACTACCTATTGATTAGGAGTTAAAACATTGGACATTAAGTAGGAACTAAAAACATTGGCTGGAATTGGGTGTATGCTACTGATTTCTGTGTGACTAATAAATCCGTAAACGTGCTATTCAATTGTCTGTAATATGAGTAACGATATAGATCTGATTAAGCGTCTTAGCCCCAGTGCCATGGATCAGATCATGCTTTATCTGGCTTTCAGTGCCATGCGGACCAGTGGGCATAGGCATGGAGCATTCCTAGATGCAGCCGCAACTGCGGCTAAGTGTGCGATATACATGACCTATTTAGAGCAGGGACAAAATCTGCGGATGACGGGTCACTTGCACCACTTAGAGCCAAAACGGGTAAAAATCATTGTAGAGGAAGTCAGACAGGCGCTGACAGAAGGCAAATTGCTGAAAATGCTAGGTTCTCAAGAACCCCGCTATCTCATTCAATTGCCTTATGTGTGGATGGAAAAGTTTCCTTGGCAACCAGGAAGATCCCGTGTCCCTGGCACAAGTCTTACCAGTGAAGAAAAAAGACAGATTGAGCAAAAACTACCCAGTAACCTGCCTGATGCTCAATTAACTACTTCTTTTGAGTTTTTAGACCTAATTGAATTTTTGCACAAGCGATCGCAAGAGGTATTGCCACCAGAGCATCAAATGCCTTTGAGCGAAGCTTTAGCAGAACATATCAAGCGTCGGCTACTTTATTCCGGTACTGTAACGCGAATTGATTCTCCTTGGGGAATGCCGTTTTACGCTCTTACCCGTCCGTTTTATGCGCCAGCGGACGACCAGGAGCGCACTTACATTATGGTAGAAGATACCGCCCGATATTTCCGAATGATGAAAGATTGGGCAGAACGGCGGACAAATACCATGCGAATCTTAGAAGAGCTAGATATCCCAGCAGAACGATGGGAGGAAGCTATGGCGGAATTAGATGAGATCATTCGCGCTTGGGCAGATAGATATCACCAAAGCGGTGGTATTCCGATGATTTTGCAGATGGTGTTTGGGAGAAAAGAAGACTAATAGTTAGGTGTTATACCATTAACACTTAGCATACTAAAGTGTTGAGTATAAACTCAACTTCATTTCTCTCATGGAATCAACACTCTCCTCACTTACATGATGATGGCTATCAAAGAATAGGCTGGGCTTACAGCCAGCCTAAAAGAGATCGTCTTTAAAGACCTGATATTTTACTGATTCCCTGGAATTGGAGTAACCTCAAAAGAGGGTTTAAATTCTGTCGAGGGGCTATTTTGTGGTGCAGATGTTGGTGAAAAGCCACTAACAGGGTCACCGGCATCAATACAAGCATCCATTGCCTGGGTAGGTGCAATATCAATCTCACTACGTAAACCCACTACACATTCAGCGAAACGTTTAGGCAACAAACTACGGCCACAGTAGTTTAAAACTGTCTTGCCAAGAGCTTCTCGAGTATTGCTGGTGATGCCAACGACACAATCAGAAAAGTTTTGGGGTCGCCTGGCTCGCTCACAGGACGAGAGAGCATCTGCGGCACTAATTTGCCTTTGCTGATTAATTTTAAGAACACAAGAAGACAAGTCTCTCGGACGCAATGCTTTTGCACACCCTTGTGACACAGCTTGTTCTGTTATCCCCAATTTTAAGAGTTGAGCTGTGCAAACACGGTAATCGTTGGCGTAAGAGGTAGTTACTGCCATGCTGGGAGTAATGGTTGCCAACAATCCAGCTATAGCAAAAACTGGCGTTGTCAGTGGAATCATTTGAGTCTTAAATATTTGGACAACAGATGAACTGCCTTTTTGGTTCCCAACTTTACTCAACTTTTTTTTGCTCATTGCCTTTCTCCAAACACCCAAAGTTATGCTAACTCAAATGTACAGCAACTCTTAGTCCATACCAGGAAATTGAGAAGGCGTGGATATTAGGAATATTTGTAAATATCTATCTGAATCTGAGAATCCGATTTGATTTAGGCAAAAGACTACGAGAGAATACGGTGGTGTGGATCAGTCTAATAACGAACAATAATCAAACAGAACCTAAAAACCACTACCCAGTATAAAATACAGGGTATATTGTATTACGAGGTAAAACCTGGCTGCGAGGTTTCTGTACCTCGATTACTTTGTTCTTTTATTTGCCATCCATCATTGCTGGAGTGGTTTAGCCAATATATTACTTTTGATTAAGTAGTTATTGGCAATTATCAACTCAATTAATGATATCTGATCACAGAGAATAAGTCGATCAGGATTATTTGAATAGTAATCAATTAAATTTACTATTCAAAACCTGATAAATGACATGGCAAAGCCAGAAAAAATTAGAATTTATCAGCAGAAGTTGTGAGGTTTAACATATGAAATTTGGCATTGATATTGGTCATAATTCTCCTCCAGACACAGGTGCTGTAGGAATTAAATCTGAGGATGTTTTGACCACAGATGTAGGGAACAGAGTTATCTCGAAATTACGGGTTTTAGGACATGAAGTAATATCGTGTAAACCAAATAAGTCTGTTTCCGTAACCAATTCACTATTTCAAAGAATTAATACGGCGAATACTAACAAAGTTGAAGTTTTTGTCTCAATCCACTTTAACGCTTTTAATGGTCGGGCTAATGGTACAGAAGTATTTGCAGCTTCGGAAGCAGGAAGAAGAATTGCTCAACCAGTATTAAATGAAATAGTCAAACTAGGATTTTTTAATCGCGGGGTTAAAAGTGGTTCTCACCTATATGTCTTGAAAAATACTAGTATGCCTGGGATTCTCATAGAATGTTGCTTCATTGATTCACCACGAGATATGAATATCTTTGACTCGGAAGCAACTGCTAATGCCATTGTCAAAGGCTTGACGGGTCAAGTGCATAATACGCCTGTTAATCCTGTGCCAGATGAAGAGTTAAATACAGATACCACAGTTATCAGACTGCAAAAAGCCTTAAATCAATTAAAAATCAACGACAAGAATGGTAACCCCTTGGTAGAAGATAACATCATGGGCCCGGCAACAAGCTCCGCAACAGTAAATTTTCAAAATATTGTTGAATTAGCACCCACTGGAATTGCAGACACAAGTACCTGGAATGAAATTAATTTGATTTTAGCTAAACGAATAGTCAGGCCTCACCATGCCGGCGGTTCAGTTGTTAAATACATACAACACCGTGTAGGTGCTGGTGTTGATGGTATCTATGGTCCCCAGACAGGAGCAGCCATCAGAAAATTTCAAAGGCAAAATGGTTTACTTGCCGATGGTATTGTCGGCAGAATGACCTGGCAAAAATTAATTGGTTAGCTTGACTAGCTCTTTGACTGTGTCCTTCCTAAGTAAAAAGACCGTAATGGATCCACGACGAGAAAAGTTTTGACAACCTTGTAATACAAGGATTTTTTGTCTATTAGGAGCGGGGTATAAACCTTGCTCCTAATCTAATTCCTCTCGTTTACGTAGCATACCCCATGGTAGGACTTGAGCAAACTGATAAGTCCGATTAATAAACCTAAACTTGTTTTTTTTTGGGATGAGTTGCTGTATCGTTGATTCAATCAGCGTTTGAGGCTAGTTATTCGCCCTGTTAGTTTAAATCCATAACACACTATTCCAGCCCAAGGAAGAAACGGTTATGAAAATACAAATTTTGTTGACCCTTGGCTATTCCATTTCCTTGTTAGGTTCTGTCACATTACCAGCTAGCGCTCAACCCATTCCTACTCAGCCTAGTACTGGACAATCTCAAACCCAAGCAGTTAGTAAAGAAATCATAATTCCTCAAGATACAGCAATTATTGTGGAATTTCCGGCGTCGGTAACTATTGATGTTGGACAAGACAAAGCTTATCCTCTAACTCTTCCTTTAACGAATGCTATTGAAGATCATCAAGGTAATGTTTTAATTCCTGAAAATACCCCTGTAACTATTAACCTCAAACCTACAGAGGGGGGAGTAAAAATTGTCGCTCAGTCTTTGGTGATTAATGGTCGCATTGTTGCTATTCAAGCATCAAGTCAGACAATTCCCGGTACCACTATTACCTACAAACGAGCTCATGACAAAGCTGTGGAAAATAGTTCTATTTGGAGTCAAATTGGTGGGGATACTTTGAGCTTTTTCAGCCAAGGTGATCCAGGGCAGTTTGACCAGGGTGCAATGCTGGGAAGCATTGTGGGGTTTATCGCTGGTTTAGGTTCCGCAGAAAATATCCGTGTTGTGCAGATTCCTCAACGTAGTGTTTATGTATTATCCCTGGAGGCCCCCATCAGCTTTTTTAGTCGTCGGTAATATCATTATCAAAATTAATGATTGCAGTGGGTAGGCGACGCATCCCCAGCCGCATTTGATGTAATGCTTCCGGGTCTTCATCTTTTTTAATGGGTTTTTCCCATTTCAAGGTTTTGTTAAGGTGTTGTTGAATTGCTTGATAAGCGTAGTCCTGGAAACTTTTTACTGGGGGTTTTATTGCTGATTTCATACTCGAAAATAAAATACTTTGTCAAATGATTTTATGATAGCAATTATACATATCACACTAGATAACATATATACTCTTCATAGAAAAAAATTAGTATTTAAAATTAATAATTCGTATTGCAAAAAGTAGTTTTAGGGATATTTTCAAGACTAAATCTCTTGACTGCTTAACAATGGGTATTACTGTTCATAGCAAAACTGTTATACTGTGCCAGGTAGATGCACCCTGATGATCTGGAGATTTGCCTAGGTAGTTATCCTTACTTCCATATCACCACTAACGTAGATGAATAACCAACAACAAACCACCAATTAATGAGTGAAGACTTGGTATAATCACCAGTCAAGCAGCTAGCAGTTGTGGGAATAATAAAAATGGCAGATTGGCAAGAAATTAGTGGTGGTGTTACAGCTCCTAGGGGTTATCAGGCGGCGGGAATCACAGCAGGACTGAAGCCTTCGGGATTACCGGATTTAGCTTTAATATGGTCAAATGTAGAGGCGATGGCGGCTGGTGTATTCACCACTAGCCAAGTTAAAGCCGCCTGTGTAGATTATTGTCGCCAACGTTTGCAAGCCAAACATAGCGCCCGTGCAATTCTCTGCAACGCCGGTCAAGCAAACGCTTCCACAGGTATACAAGGTGTGCGTGATGCGGAAGAAAGTGCCGAAATCTTAGCCCGTGAGTTGAATATTTCACCGGAATCAATTTTATTAGCTTCTACTGGTGTGATTGGTCAACGAATCAAAATGGATGCCTTACGCACTGGTATCCCTAAGGTAGTAGCAGCACTCTCAGAAACAGGTTCAGATGCAGCAGCTAAGGCAATCATTACTACAGATTTAGTCAAAAAATCTATTGCTTTAGAAACAACTATCGGCGATCGCCCAGTGCGAATTGGTGGTATTGCCAAGGGTTCCGGGATGATTCATCCCAATATGGCCACCATGCTAGCATTTGTTACCTGTGATGCGGCGGTTTCATCACATCTGTGGCAACAAATGTTAGGTAGGGCAGCTGATAAAAGTTTTAATGCCATAACTGTTGATGGTGATACCAGCACAAATGATAGTTTAATTGCTTTGGCAAATGGTCAATCTCGGACCCCAGCAATTACCGAAATGGGTGCAGAAGCCGAGAAATTAGAAGCAATGTTAACAGCACTATGTCAGCATTTAGCCAAAGCGATCGCTCGTGATGGTGAAGGTGCAACTTGCTTAATTGAAGTGCAAGTAACTGGGGCCTATGATGAAGTTTCCGCACGTCAAATTGCTAAAACTATTGCAGGTTCATCTCTAGTTAAATCTGCAATTTTTGGACGCGATCCCAATTGGGGACGTATCGCCGCCGCCGCGGGACGCGCGGGGGTGAATTTTGAACAAGACAACCTACAAATTAAGTTAGGGGATTTTTTGTTGTTAGAAAATGGTCAACCAGTACCATTTGACCGTGCAGCAGCGAGTGCATATTTGAAACAAACTGCGGCTGATTCTTCTTTACCTCGAGACCCTAGTAACAATTTCTCATGGCAAAGAACAGATAATCCTGTGATTATTGCAGTTACCATTGGTAATGGTCATGGTTCTGGTCAAGCTTGGGGGTGTGATTTGAGTTATGACTACGTAAAAATTAACGCGGAGTATACAACTTAAACAGATCGAACCACAGAGGCGCAAAGAACACAAATAGAAAGCCAACAAGTGGGAATATCTTTAGTTGGTACTGCTGTGGCAAGGCTAAAATGTTGTATTTTAATCTTCCTGTGGAACAGGCATCTTGCCTGTTCTAGGCGGGTAGAATGCCCCTCACAAGGGTAAGTTTTTTACACAGAGATTTATAATAGGGCTAGACTTGGCAAACAAGTAAGGAAAGTGGACAAGGAAGAAGAAGCAAGAAAAATTAAAACCCATGAAGATAAAGATGCCATTCCTCCCGACTGGCAAGTAATTGTCTTAGCAGATAACCGAACTAGCTAGAAATGTTCTGGGCGTTGCAAACGAGAGCGCGAAAACCACAGGAGATATTCTTTCATCGTTATTTGCACGAAATCCGTTATCAAGTTGATCTTTTGTGGAGCAAACAAAACTAATGAATCTTACTCATTCATATTTCTGTAGGTAGCAACGGCAGAAGGCGATATGCGATTTAAATAACGGAAAATCCAGTATTTAAAGATGGTATCCAAAATCACGGGAAAAGTGGCAATAAATAAAAAGATAAAATCTCGATTAGCTGGTAAGCCCCAATGACGTGAGACACCTTCTAAAATTACTTCCCAGCCATGGGGAGAGTGAAATCCTACAAATACGTCGGTAAACAAAATAATGATAAATGCCTTAGCACTGTCACTGAGACCATAGACAATATGATCCAAGAAATCTTTTAGCACCATAATTGAAGACTTACTAATCATCAAGAGATAAATAAAAGCACCAACCGAGAAAATATCTGCAAAAACATTTTTAATTGCGTTGGCACTTTCCCGACGAAATTGTTCAGCAATTTCACGTGCTTTGTCTTCCATCTCAACTTCCATATCTTGAGTAGATAATCGAGGAATGCTACTAATCATATTTTCAAATTTGATTTTTTCTTCAAATCTTTGCATTTCTAATAATGCTTCCTCTTCCATTTCTAAGTTGAGAAATATTGGTGCGGTTTCTATATTTCTAAAATGGTTAACTAGAGGGCTTACTATCAATACCTTTGATATTTGATGTGTCAACAAAGGTACTATAATTAGTAGTAAAATAAATCTAATTGATATTATCGTTCTTCTTTGATTATGACGGAAGTTTCTCACCACATCTTGTTCAGCGTTTGGATCTAATTCAACTTGCAAACGTCCGATAGTACTTAAAATCGACCGGGGTAATATCCCCATTGTATCAGCCTTACCTCGCTGTTTTTTATTCGGGTTTAAATTTTGATTTGGTGAATTTTGTGATGATGGTGGAGACGTAAGTCCCTGAAATTTAACAATTTGTGCTTGATTGACTACCAAAGGGTAATTTAACTCGTTATTAAAGTTATTGTATTTTGAAATAACTTGATCAATGAATTGTAATTTATCTAAAATTAGGCTAGGGCTAGGATATTCTATCCCTGTTTTTTGAGCAGATATTTGATGAGATTCATTAGAAAAAAAACGACTGGATCGAAACTCTGTCAGTCGCATCCGGACAATTTTTAACTTTTGCCTTAAATCTGACTCAAAAAAATCCATCACAGTGTTGCTGTAAATGGCTGAGTTCAAGTCTATTTTATTACCATGAAAATAGTTATCTTCGATTGATTTAATGTGTAATGCTGCTTGATAAGCTGCTTCCAGGGAACGTTCTGGGGTGAGTAAGTACCATCTGTAAGCAGAAAGTAAAAAAGGGTAAATTTTTTGGCTAAAAATTGGTATTCTCATCGTAAGTAATTATTTAGCATTTATTAGTGATTCTTATCATTAACTTAACGCACGAAGTATACTAGCAAATCTACAAGGGGAGGATTTGTGATTTCTCATTCTATTTGGATTGTTGGCGCGAGCCGCAGTGGTAAGACAACTCGTTTGGTAGAAAGTTTTTGTGATTGGCTGTCAGGTGAAAATCTTAGTTTTGGATCATTTTATACTAAAAAACAAAGTAATAAAAAAAGCAAGGGAACATCACAAGTTCTACATTTGCCAAAGACAGAGCCAGGATTTTTGGTTTTAGCCGCTAATAGTGAGAACCGCCGAGAACTTGCTGATAAAATTGTTACAGCTACTCAAGGCAAGTATCCAGTTCGGGCTAAGACGATACTTGGTTTTTTTCAAGATGAAGTAATTTTATTTTGGCCTTTATTGATTCAATCCTTACATCTCAAAGCACAATTTCCACTACGATTACGTCCGGAAACCGAACAGGAATTAGCCGCGAAACTTTGGCATTCCCAACTTAATACAGCTACTTTCCGCCGTGCAGGAGTGAATGAGTACCGTTTGGTACGTCGCATCTTGGATTTATTACAATTGGCTGCTTACAGTGGTACACGCTGTGAAGATATCGCCAAAATTTTACACACAGGCTTGCAAGAAAATGCCATGGATTTAGACCCAGAATTTTTGGCATCTTTATTACTCGATTGGCGCGACTGGTGTTTACAAAGGGGATTACTTACCTATGGTATTATCACTGAACTGTATAGTCAAAAGTTGTTAAGCGATCGCTATTACCAACAGCACCTCACTCAACGCTATCAAGCTGTATTAGCAGATGATGTCGATGATTATCCTGGGGTAGCACGTCAACTGTTTGATTTTTTATTGGATCAAGGTGCAGTAGGGGCTTTTAGTTATAACCCTGATGGTGCGGTACGCCTGGGATTGGGAGGAGATCCCAACTATTTGAAAAATTTATCAGGGCGTTGTCAAATTGAGACATTAACTAATTCACCCTCACCTGGTTTAATGGAGCAACTCGCTACCCCAATGCTAGAGTTAGTTTCTGAACAAATAATACTATCAACCTTACCAGAAGCAGTGCAGTTAATTCAAACCAAGTCCCGCGCTGAATTGTTACGGGCAACAGCCGAGGAAATTATTCAAGCTGTGAAATCAGGAAAAGTAAAAACAGAAGAAGTAGCAATTATTGCACCAGGTTTAGATGCCCTTGCTCGCTATACTTTAATAGAAATTCTCGGCAAGCAAAATATCCTGGTGGAATCCCTCAACGACCAACGCCCCCTGATTAGTTCACCTGTAATTCGAGCATTACTTACCATGCTCGCTCTAGTCTATCCCGGTTTAGGTCGCCTGGTAGATCGCGAGGCTGTAGCTGAGATGTTAGTTGTTTTAAGTAGAAAACCAGAAGTATTGTACAGTTCTTCCGCACTGCCCACTCGCATCGACCCAGTACGTGCCGGATTAATAGTAGATTACTGTTTTGCACCTCATCCGGATTATCCCAATTTATTACCAGTTAGAGCTTTTGAGCGCTGGGATCGCATTGGCTATGCAGCCACTACAGCTTATGATGAAATTTTACAGTGGTTAGAAAAACAACGAGGGCAGCAAGCACAGCGTTTAATTCCCAGTCCTATTTCTTTGCTATATTTGGCAATTCAGGATTTTTTGTGTAGACATAGCAACCCGCCTCACGACCAAATGGCAGCACTGCGGGAATTACTGGAAACTGCTCAACACTACTGGGAAATTGACGCCCGTTTACGACAAACAACTCCAAGAACAGGAGAAGGAGAACTTAACACAACCCTGGCGGAATTTATACGACTACTGCGACTTGGTACTATCACCGCCAACCCTTACCCCTTGCGTCCCATCGGCCCGGCCAGAAAAGCTGTCACCTTGGCAACTATTTTCCAATATCGTTCGAGTAGAAGATTTCACCGTTGGCATTTCTGGTTGGATGTGGGTTCTCCCCTATGGACAAAAGGTGGTGCGGCAACGTTATTTGGAGCGCCGTTGTTCTTGCGAGATAGATTAGGGCAACCTTGGACAGCAGAAGATGAGAATTCTCTAGGAGAAGAAAGATTACGAAGGATTTTGGCAGATTTACTCTCTCGTGTCGCTGAAAAAGTTTATTTATGTCACAGCGAATTGGCTGTAAACGGCCAAGAGCAATTAGGTAGACTTTTACCTTTAGTACACGCCTGTCTTTGAAAATTCCAAATAAATTTCTTTCAATGACACGGGAAAACTCTCCAAGCGATCGCTTGATTCTTTACAATGTTAACTAAGGTAAAGAAGTTTATGAGAAATCAAGGTTAAAGGCTATGGGATTATTTGGATTTGGTAAAAAGCTGACTCTCCCCACTCCTGAAGAAGCTTTGCCAGGAAGGGCAAAATCAATGCCAGTACCCAATGAACACTATGTTAATAAAAATCCACTCAAGCCCCCATTTCCTGAAGGAATGGAAAAAGCAATGTTTGGTTTAGGTTGCTTTTGGGGTGCAGAGCGGAAATTTTGGCAACTTCCAGGAGTTTACACAACTGCGGTGGGTTATGCTGCTGGTTTCACCCCCAACCCCACTTATGATCAAGTATGTACCGGGATGACTGGTCACAATGAGGTAGTCTTAGTTGTGTTTGACTCCAAAGTGATTAGTTACTCTCAACTACTAAAAGTTTTTTGGGAAAGCCACAACCCCACCCAAGGAATGCGCCAGGGTAATGACACTGGTACTCAATACCGTTCAGGAATTTATGTTTATTCCCCAGAGCAGAAGCAACTAGCAGAAGCATCACGGGACGCTTATCAGCAAGCTTTGAACAAAGCAGGCTATGGCAAAATTACCACAGAAATTTTAGATGCGCCTGAATTCTACTACGCAGAAGCTTATCATCAGCAGTATCTAGCCAAAAACCCTAATGGCTATTGTGGCTTAGGAGGCACAAAGGTTGCTTGTCCTATAGGTGTAGTCGAATCTCAAATCACTAGTTAGTTCGTAATTCATAATTGATACATTAGCGAAGCTCCTCTCAAACAGGCATTACCAATTATTAATCATTTACTCAAACTGCCTTGATAGCCAGTCACAATTCTGCTCCCATCCTTGAGAATATGAATTTCTATTTGGTCGCTAGCCCAATTCATTTGGTTGGTTAGGTCTGGGTTGAAAACATGAACCGCTTGATTGCTAGAAGAGACCAAGGAAGTGGGAGAATTAATAGCTAGACACTCCACAAAAGGCCCATCAATCAAAATGTCTAGTTCTGCTAATAATCTTGCGGAATTGGGCGGAGCAGATTCAGATTGTAGTTGCTTCAAGGTAAACCCAGTAAAAGACATGACATTTAATCCCGCCGCTTTGAGCTGACGAGCCAAAGACGCTAAAGCACTAGCTTGCCAAAATGGTTCTCCACCGGAAAACGTCACACCCGTATTCTTAGGTTTCCTGAGAATCTTTTCCGCAAGAAAATCAACAGAAATGAGTTGGTTAATCCTAAATGACCAAGACTCAGGATTAAAGCACCCAGAGCATTGACGCGGACAACCTTGCACCCAGATCACAGCACGACAACCGGGCCCATTAACTTCTGACTCATCCACGTAGCCCATGATGTTGACATAGCCATTAGGAATCTTGGCGAGTGCTGGTGATGCTTCTGTTGGTTTAGTTTCCATCTGTTTCCTCTGTTTGCTTGATACTCCCCGGCTAACTGCAAAGCAGTGTAGCAGGAGATTCTTGCTTCCTAGAAACAGGCTTTTTGGTACAAGTACCAACCAGTCTTACTGTTTCTCCACAACCTTGAAATTCTTTGTGTATAACGGTATCTGTTGACAGCAT
>NZ_JANQDJ010000067.1:0-100668 GCF_029891685.1 Umezakia ovalisporum Ak1311
GTTACAGCCTTCTAGGTAAGATGAAGCTAATCCGTGGGTGTACCAAGAAGTGACGAAGGTTGTACCGGTTAGCCAACCGCCTAATGCTAAGTAAGCGCAGGGGAATAATAATATCCCTGACCAGCCTACGAATACAAAGCGGTCGCGTTTTAACCAGTCGTCTAGTACGTCAAACCACCCTCTTGTACTGGGGGCGCGCCCAACTGCGATGGTCATTGAACTAAAATCCTCTTTTACTAAAATTGCAACGTTTTTTTGAAGCAACGCTGTCGGCAATTTTCCCGACTTAATGCGACTGCGATGAGGAATTAACGTTTATTTGAGAATCTCAGCAGCGTGAAAGCGTCTGAGAGCCTGAGGCTTCACCGTCTTGATGAACGGCATTTCTCAGAGTTATTACATTACACGTACCATCGGCCAATTATTTAGCTTTTGGTAGCTTAATGATTCTTAACTTATCACATTAGTTTGGGTTTTCGCCCAATTGATTTCAGTAAATTAGGTATTAAACACAAACCTATTACTTATTAAAAATATCAGAATTTTAACAATCTGACACAAGTTTTCTCAGAAATCTGAAAACTATAGCTCCTTAACTTGCAAGAAAAGCTCCCGAAATGGCAGACTTGAACAGGGAAGAACTCACGAGCCAATGTAGTTCAATGACGGCATCAACAAAAATTAACGCGGGCGATTTGCCCAATGGCGATCGCAAACCTTCAACTACCCTGCATCAAAATGTTTTGGGTTCTCGTCGGTTTAGCAACTACTGGTGGGCAAGTATCGTTACAATGGGAGCCACAGGCTTCTTGTTGGCTGGGATATCAAGTTACTTGAAGGTAAATTTACTTCTAGTTACTGATCCAACTCAACTGATATTCGTACCCCAAGGACTAGTTATGGGACTATACGGTACTGCAGGCCTACTTTTAGCCTCATATCTATGGCTAGTGATCTTATGGGATGTGGGAGGCGGTTACAACGATTTCAATCAGGAAACTGGTGGGATCAAAATATTTCGTTGGGGATTTCCTGGCAAAAACCGTCGCATTGAAATTGACTGCCATATTCAAGATGTGCAGTCTGTACGAATAGAGATAAAAGAAGGTCTCAATCCCCGTCGTGCGCTCTACCTACGCGTCAAGGGGCGGCGAGACATCCCTTTAACACGGGTAGGTCAACCCTTATCTTTAGCAAAGTTAGAAACTACAGGGGCAGAATTAGCCCGCTTTTTGGGAGTAGCGTTGGAAGGATTGTGAGAAAGAGGTAAGAAACTTAAAAATCGCAATACTCAATTTAAACTCTCAAAAATCACTTAAAAGGATAAGATACTCTGATTGAATCAGTAACTGACTATGCGGTTTAAAGTTCCACAATTTCTAGTTGCGTTTTTGATAGTCGGTGCTTTGATGTTGGGAGGATGTTCAACACAAGATGTGACTTCTAATTCAGCAATCGCTGAAGCAAACACTGAAGCAACATCTGTATCTGAATCTGAAACAATAAGTAATAATGTTCCGGGAATGAAAAATTTACCACACCTCGAAGGTAAAGCCACTGTGGTGATGACGGTTAACGGTTCGCCGATTACTATCGAGGTAGACGGCACTAATGCCCCATTTACAGCTGGCAACTTCGTTGATTTAGTCCAAAAAGGTGTTTACGATGGGTTAGTTTTCCATCGAGTTATACGCGAACCCCAACCTTTTGTGGTTCAAGGCGGCGATCCTCAAAGCAAAGACCCAAACTTTCCAGAAAATAAACTGGGAACGGGTGGTTACGTTGACCCAAAAACCGGGAGAGAACGCCGTATACCCTTGGAAATTAAGGTGAAAGGGGAAAAAGAGCCAATTTATAGCAAGACATTGGAATCGGCTCGGGTCACTAAGCCACCTGAGTTGCAACATAAACTCGGTGCAGTGGCAATGGCCCGATCGCAAATGCCAGATTCAGCTTCCTCACAGTTTTACTTTGCCCTATCAGATTTAGCTTTCTTGGACGGTAACTACGCTGTGTTTGGTAATGTTACCGAAGGGTTTGATGTAGTTAACAAAATTCAGCAAGGCGATCGCATTGAATCAGCTAAAGTCACTGAAGGCGCAAACAATCTGAAAACAGCTAATTAGGATAAATTAGGGCAGTAGAAGGTCAGGAATTTTAAATTTTAGATTATGTTTTCATCTAAAACACCTGCTGAAATTGACTTTCTCTGTCCCCATTATTCCTCATTGCCGAAATGGTTGTTGTCACTGGTATTGGTTTAGTTTCATCCTTGGGAACCAGCTTAGAGCATAGCTGGCAAGAGTTAATGGCAAATAAATCTGGTATTCAATGGCATCAACCATTTTCAGAACTGGAAGCATATCCTCTGGGTCTAATTGGTACACAACCTGCTGAATTAGAAATTTTGACCCAACTGGTTGTCTCTGCAGCATTAAAAGATGCTGGATTAGTTCCTCCTTTACCTGATTGTGCCGTGGTGATTGGATCAAGTCGCAGTCATCAGGGTTATTGGGAGTTGCTGTCCCGGAAAATGTATGGGAATAATATCCTCCAAGCTGCTGTTCATAGTAAGAAGGTAGTAATAGAGAACTGGTTAGATTTTTTACCTCATATGATCGCAATGGCAGCCGCTCGACAAATCGGTACATCTGGCATAGTTTTAGCACCAATGGCTGCTTGTGCTACTGGCATTTGGGCCATGGCTCAAGCCACTTTACTGATTGAAACTGGGCAATGTCAACGAGTGATCGCAGGTGGGATAGAAGCACCAATTACACCCCTCACGCTGTCAGGGTTTCAAAAAATGGGCGCTCTGGCAAAAACAGGGGCTTATCCCTTTGACTTGCACCGACAGGGCTTGGTACTAGGTGAAGGTGCCGCAGTGTTTGTGTTGGAATCGCCAGAATTAGCAAAACAGCGTCAAGCTAAAATTTATGGCAGTATTCTGGGTTTCGGCTTGACAACAGATGCTTTTCATGGTAGCAAACCAGAATGTACAGCAAAAAGTGCGATCGCAGCTGTTCAGCAATGTCTACAAAGAAGCTCTCTCAGACCAAGTGATATTGATTACATTCATGCTCATGGCACAGCCACAGAGCTAAATGATAGAATAGAGAATAAAATTATACAAAATATCTTCCCGAAGGAAGTAGCAGTAAGTTCTACCAAAGGCGCTACAGGTCACACTCTAGGAGCATCGGGAGCTTTAGGTGTGGCATTTTCGCTTTTAGCCATGCAGAAGAAAATACTACCACCTTGCGTAGGATTAAAATCACCAGAATTTGATTTAAATCTGGTAATGGAGCCGCGTGAAAGTCAATTACAAAACGTTTTATGTTTCAGCTTTGGCTTTGGTGGTCAAAATGCCATTATCGCTTTGAGTAATAAAACTGAATCCAATTTAGGAGTTGAGATTACCCAAAAATAAATTCGCCAATTCGTTAAATTTACCAGCCCAACCATCGCCTCCAGCAAAACCTAGATTGTAAGAAGTCGATATGATAGAAAAGTAGATAAAACTTAAAAAATATCAATCAAATGCTGATTGACTTACCCGGCTTGGCCAAAGTCAAAGACTCAGTAAAAGAAAAACTTTTCTTCGGTCATGAACCCAGCGGCGAATTAATTGCAATTCTATCCGTGTACCTTGTCCAAGGAATTTTAGGGTTGGCGCGTCTAGCCGTCAGCTTTTTTCTGAAAGATGAATTGCTATTAAGTCCAGCTCAAGTCTCAGCAATATTGGGAGTTGTGGCCTTACCTTGGATGATCAAACCAGTATTTGGCTTTGTTTCCGATGGTTTACCCATATTCGGCTACCGTCGCCGACCATATTTAGTCATATCTGGCATCTTAGGAGCCACTTCTTGGATTAGTCTGGCAACCATAGTTCATACTAGCTGGGCAGCTACCTTGGCCATCGCCCTTGGTTCTCTCTCGGTTGCGGTGAGTGATGTCATAGTTGACTCATTAGTTGTTGAAAGAGCAAGAGTAGAATCTCTAGCAGGAGCCGGTTCACTACAATCTCTATGTTGGGGTACTTCGGCATTTGGAAGTTTACTGACTGCCTACTTTAGCGGAATGCTGCTAGAAAACTTTACCACGCGCACTGTATTTTGGATTACTGCCTCATTTCCCCTCATCGTTTCTGTAGTAGCTTGTTTAATTGCTGAAACCCCCATCAGCAAAAATGGTAAAGATCATCAAAGCAATAATTCTCTCAGCACTAAGGATCAAATCAAGCAACTACGCCAAGCAATTACCCAAAAATCAATTTGGCTACCTACAGCTTTTCTATTTGTCTGGCTAGCCACCCCAACAGCAGATTCCGCCTTTTTCTTCTTCAGTACTAACGAACTACATTTTGAACCAGAATTTTTAGGCCGGGTACGACTGGTAACAAGTGCTGCTTCTTTACTGGGAATTTGGATTTTTCAACGCTTCCTTAAAAGTGTTTCATTTCGCAAGATTTTTGGTTGGAGTACAGTCATTTCATCAGCCTTGGGAATGACAATGCTCCTGCTGGTGACTCATACTAACCGAGTTTTGGGCATAGATGACCGCTGGTTTAGTTTAGGTGATAGTCTTATCCTTACTGTCATGGGGCAAATCGCTTATATGCCAGTGCTGGTACTCGCAGCAAGATTGTGTCCCCTAGGAGTAGAAGCGACATTATTTGCCTTATTGATGTCCGTTTCTAACCTAGCCGGAATGGTTTCCTATGAATTTGGCGCTATGATCATGTATTGGCTGGGTATTACCGAAACTAACTTTGAATTGCTCTGGCTATTAGTGATTATTACTAACCTCAGCACACTATTACCACTGCCCTTCATTAGTTGGTTACCTGCTAACGACCCGGAAACCGAGTCACCAAAATTACAACCCCCTCCAGTAAAGGGTAGAGAAGAAACATTTTTGCCTCAATGAATGCTAATTCGTCAAAAAAGTGCGGGCAAGTACGAAATGCGCCCAACTCCTTAACAACAAATGAAAATGTAACAAAAACTACAGAATAACTATTTCTTCTCCAAGTCTAGGATAAAATAGGCGGACATATATCCGGTACGCAAAGATACCGCGACTAGGAGAAGATTTTATGGTTTTAACATCTCCGTTGCCTTTAGCAGCCACTACTCCGGCGCACATTTGCCCCTTTGCTCAAGCTTGTAGTTACTTAGAAGCAGCAGGTAAAGAATTAAAGCTACATCAAGGTGTATTGGAAATCCTCAGCCATCCCCGCAAAGTAGTGACGGTTTCCATTCCCGTAAAATTAGATAATGGTGAAATTCAAGTTCTTGCCGGACATCGGGTACAGCACTGTGATATTTTAGGCCCCTATAAAGGAGGAATTCGTTACCACCCATCTGTGACATTGGGAGAAGTTTCAGCTTTGGCCATGCTCATGACGTGGAAATGTGCGTTGTTGGGTATACCTTATGGTGGTGCAAAGGGCGGTATAGCCATAAATCCTAAAAGTTATAGTGTCAGCGAATTAGAAAGAATCAGTCGCCGCTATATCAGTGAGTTAATTAAAGATATAGGACCATCAGTAGATATACCTGCCCCGGACATGGGTACTTCTGCCCGTGAAATGGCTTGGATGATGGATACTTATTCTGTAAACGTTGGTCACGCTGTTCCAGGAGTTGTGACCGGTAAGCCTCTTTCTATTGGTGGTTCCTTGGGACGGGAAATGGCAACGGGAAGAGGTGTAATGATTATTGTACGTGAAGCGTTAGCAGAACAAGGTAAATCCCTGACCGGAGCCGAAGTAGTCATTCAGGGTTTCGGTAATGTCGGGGGTGCAGCAGCAGAATTGTTACACGAGGTAGGAGCGAAGATTATAGCTGTCTCAACGGGTGCAGGAGGTATTTTTGCCCCAGATGGTATTGATATTCCAGCATTGAAAGCCTACGCTGCCGAAAATCTTAAAAGTGTTGTAGGTTTTCCAGGAACAATACCAATTACCAATTTAGATTTACTAACTTTACCTTGCGATGTTTTGATTCCAGCAGCTTTAGAAAACCAAATTACCACAGAAAATGTGAATCAGGTACAGGCGAAAATTATTGCAGAAGCTGCTAATGGGCCAGTGACCTTAGAAGCTAACAAATTTCTAGAAGCCCGTGGTGTAACAGTTCTACCAGACATTTTAGCTAATGCTGGCGGTGTTGTTGTCAGTTATTTAGAGTGGGTGCAGGGTCTTTCTTATGTGTTTTGGGGTGAGGAGCGTGTTAATCATGAAATGGAAAAATTAATGGTGCAAGCTTATCAACAAGTGATCCAGCAGTCGAAGATGAAGCAAATTCCTTTGCGATTAGCAGCTTACACTTTGGGGGTGGGTAGAGTTGCACAAGCCCTGACCGATAGGGGTATTTATCCTTAGTCATTGGTTATTGGCACTCAATTTATTATGGTTAGTTTATTTTAGTATGCGAAACTTAGTCAGCCAGGGGAGTGTCAATGACACGGTTATCACAATCTATAGGAGAATTAACAAATGGATGAATTTATGAAAGCCGCGATGGCAGAGGCAAAACAAGGTAAAAAAGAAGGTGGGATTCCTATCGGTTCTGTTCTTGTCAAGAATGGTAAGATTCTCGGTCAAGGACACAACAAGCGTGTGCAAGATGATGATCCTGTCACCCACGCCGAAATAGATTGTCTCCGCAATGCTGGTAGAGTTGGTAGCTATAAAAATACAACACTCTATTCAACCTTAATGCCGTGCTATTTGTGCGCTGGTGCAGTAGTGCAATTTGGTATTAAAAAAGTCATCGTAGGTGAATCGAGAACTTTTCCAGGTGCTAAAGAATTTATGGTATCCCACGGTGTAGAAGTCATTGATCTCAATCTTGATGAGTGCGAACAAATGATGAGTGAATTTATTGCCGCTAATCCCCAATTATGGCATGAGGATATTGGCAAGTAGTCAAAAATATGGTGATTCACAATTAAAGAAAGACCCACCACCAGGCTTGATCATTGACCTTTGCTAATTTACCTTTAACAACTCAAATTCACCGTTTTTTTGCAACAAAGTCTAAATATTGGCGAAATACCTATGATTCGTTGCCTCCATGATTGGATAAAACAGTAAATAGCAAATTGACAGAAGAGCTTCAAAAGGCTATACCTATCAAGGTGCATCATACATAAGCTGTAATCTTATGCCTAGTGTTGAACGTGACGAAAATAGAGAGCATCGCATTGAAACAGAAATAATTGTCGATGCTGAAGATAAAGAAGACAGGGCAATGGGTTGGTATTACTACCTGGACGATACTTTAAACGTGCCTTTTATGGCTAAGTTGATTAAGAAATCACGTAAAACATCCACAGAGGAGGAGAAAATAGTTGAGGTGCTGGGAATGGCACCAGACGATGAATGCTTAAAAGATATGTATGTGGAAGTAGTTGAACCCAATGGCAAGGATGAAGACGTGTTTACTGCCAAGCTCTCAGATATAGTAGCAATTGATACCGACAGTGAAACTGAAGAAGCCATGGCAGATTGGCGTTATTGGCTTGCCAGAGGTTATAAATTCTAGAAGCGAGCCAGTAAGAAAATTACGTTGCTAGGACTAATAATACAATTAGTAGTCTTGTGGCTGATTGTCAGTTCTGGACAAATAATTGCACTACCGCCAATGGGAAAATTACATCACTAAAAACAGTTAGCTCACAGGCTTTTAGCCCTGGGATGGGTGCCTATTACCTTTAGGTGCAGTGATTAATTCAAATTTACTTGATTGAGACACCATAACCACTGTGCAATGGTGTGCCTAAAACTTTAATTTTCAAAAATAATTACTGGTAAATATACTGTTCCAGTTTGTACATTAATATTGATAAATCTTTAATTAAGAGTTATTACAGAAAAATATTATTGCAAGGAGTTGGGTCAAACATGCCCTTTCGGATTTTAAGTTTAGACGGTGGGGGTATTCGTGGAGTAGTTGCGGCAGCTATGCTGGCTGCCATTGAGAAGGACATTAATCAACCCTTAAATCAGTACTTTGACTTAATTGCCGGAACTTCCACCGGGTCGATTTTAGCAGCTGCCATCGCCACAGGAATCACTAGTCAAGAAATTATTGACATATATAAAGAAAAAGGCTCGATTATTTTTCCCTACACAAGTTATTTTTCATTAAAGCGAATTCCTTTATTATTCAGGTATGGTTTATCTGCTCCGAAGTTTTCAGATCGTGGTTTGACTCAAGTCCTTACAGAAACTTTAGGAAATACAAAACTATTAGATATTACGGATCCGTTACTATTAATTTTTGCTTATGATACCATTACCAGAGAGCCAATAGTATTTAAAAGCTGGCGTGAAGATGCATATTATGGAAATCTGCCTTTATGGCAAGCCTGTGTTTGTTCGGCTTCTGCCCCAACTTTTTTTCCGGCACATAAATTAGACAAAAGAATCAATGGAACAGTGCAATGTGCAACTGTAGATAGCCTTATTTTATGTGATCAGGTATCTTCAACTAACAACATATACAAAAATGCACAGTTGAGAATAACCAGTGGCCCAGGGAAAGGTCAAATTCGTACTATTAAACAGTATGAAGGAACAAAACGACGAGCCTGGATAGATTCCCCTTGGGAAAATATCCCAGATAATACCTCTGGCTACTCTATTAAGACTATCTATTCTGCCATTGATGGTGGTATTGCTGCTAATAATCCTTCGAGTTGTGCAGTTGCTGAAGCTATAAAATTAGGCCATAAAATTGAAGATATTACTGTCCTCTCCATAGGCACAGGGGACCTTACACGAATCATACCATTTGAAAAAGTGCAAACTTGGGGTACCCTACAATGGGTGCAGCCTTTAATCGGTCTATTGTTGGATGCTTCTTCAATTGTTCATGAATACATCACCAATCAAATCATTGGAGAGCGGGTTTTGCGGTTGCAATTCAAGCTTGATAGAGAGTTAACAGGTGAACGCTTAAGTGATGATATTGATGATGTGAGTGAAAAGAATATCAATAATTTAATTGAGGCGGCAGAAGTTTATATTCAACAACCAACAGTGCAAGCTGACTTGCAGAAGTTTTTAGAACTTAACAAATAAATATTGAATTGATAAAACTTATGAGTAAATTGTGATAGCGTTTATCCGTTGAGCGACATAGAAGAACCCCACCCCCAAGCCTCCCCCCAGAAGGGAGGAGAGGAACATAGAGGAATATAGTATATGGGAATCTGATTTGATGGATGAAAAAACTAAGTATTTTAAGGTGCGTGGGGATTAAATCCGCAAAGCACTATTATTACGCTTTGTTACGTTACTTGTCTGTTCAAAAATCAGATAGGAGTCCTTTGACCCACAATTGAAAAATTGTATCATTAAGCAAAAGCAGGTTAGAAATTCACAGGTTAGACCTAGTTCTGGTGTATTCAATACTGATTTTGCCGCCAAAATCTGGAATAGGTGCGGCGGGTTTACTGACAATGACTTGGACTTGTGTAACGCCATCACATTGTTGGAGAATAGAATCAGCGATCATACCCACTAACCTTTCCAGCAAAGAAAACTTAGCAGTTTTAACGATATGTTGTATCGAGCTAATGACGCTGCGATAATCTAAGGTATCTTCAATTACGTCAGTCTTAGCAGCTGTGGAGAGATCTAACCATAACTTCACATCCACCTCAAACCATTGTCCTAGTACCTGTTCTTCTGGTAGATACCCAGTGTAGCCATAGCAGCGAATATTGGTTAAATGAATGCAATCCATAAGACCTAAGAATGAATTTGACATTTGGGGGAAAGTGCAAAAGCCCAACTTGATCAGAAGAATTTTAAATTGAATTTAACTATACAAAATCTAAAATTAAAAATTATTTGATATCTATGCTTGATTCAATACCGTTTGCCCATAAAAATGTTAATCAACTTTGGGCTTATATCTTAACCGAGACACTAAAGCGCCTGGGATTGAATTGTGTCATCATTTGTCCTGGCTCACGTTCTACACCTTTGGTAGTCGCCTTTGTGCAACAAATACCTCATATTGAAGCTATTTCTATTCTCGATGAGCGTTCAGCCGCCTTTTTTGCCATGGGTAGAGCTAAAGCCACTGGGCTTCCCGTAGCATTAGTTTGCACTTCTGGAACAGCAGGAGCGAATTTTTACCCAGCAATCATTGAAGCCCAAGAAAGTCGCATACCATTATTAGTCCTCACCAGTGATAGACCACAAGAATTGAGAAATTGTCATTCTGGGCAGACCATAGACCAAGTTAAATTATACGGTAATTACTCAAACTGGCAAGCAGAGTTAGCTACACCCTCCCCAGACATAGGAATGCTCGCTTATCTGCGACAAACAATTATTTATGCTTGGGAGCGCTGTCAAATTCCTACACAAGGGCCAGTACATTTAAATATTCCCTTTCGTGACCCCCTTGCACCCATTCCTGATGGAGTTGACTTGACTGATTTACAGTCACAGTTCAACTCAGAAGAGTTTTTTTCAGGTACAGCCAATAGCAACCCTGTTTCCCATTCGCCATTCCCTATTCCCCAGCAGTGGTTAAAATATCAACGAGGGATAATTATTGCTGGTGTAGCCCAACCCCAAAAACCAGAGAAATACTGTCAAGCAATTGCGCTTCTTTCTCAAACACTCAACTGGCCTGTTTTAGCTGAGGGACTTTCCCCTGTGAGAAATTATGCTAACCTTAACCCCTATTTAATTTCTACCTACGATATCATTTTACGCAATCAGCAACTTGCCCAAGAATTAATGCCAGAAATAGTAATTCAGGTTGGGGAAATGCCTACTAGTAAAGAACTACGTAACTGGCTATCTAACACGCAACCCCAACGCTGGATCATCGATAGTAGCTATCAAAATTTAGACCCTTTACATGGAAGAACCACACATTTAAGAATATCTGTAGAAGATATAATTTACAGAGAAATTCAGAATTATGAACGAGGAGTTTATTTAAAAAAATGGTGTGCAGTTGAAGAACAAGTCCGAAAAAATATTGATCAGACTTGGGAAAATATAGAAGAATTGATTGAAAGTAAAGCCGCTTGGTTAATTTCGCAAAATCTCCCCCCCCGAACACCATTATTTATTTCTAATAGTATGCCAGTGCGGGATGTGGAATTTTTCTGGAAACCGAATAATTTAGGGATAAAACCTTATGTTAATCGAGGTGCAAATGGTATTGATGGCACACTTTCCACTGCTTTAGGTGTTGCACATCATCAGCAAAGTACTGTGATGTTAACAGGAGATTTAGCTTTGTTACATGATACCAACGGATTTTTAATGAAAAATAAATTTGTTGGACATTTGACAATTATTTTAATTAATAACAATGGTGGGGGGATTTTTGAAATGCTACCCATAGCCAAATTTGACCCACCTTTTGAAGAATTTTTTGCCACTTCCCAGGATATAGATTTTGCTCTGTTGTGTGCTACATATAATGTCCAACACGAGTTAATTAGTTCTTGGGAACATTTAAAACAAAACTTGAAAACGTTACCAAATACAGGAATTAGGGTTTTAGAGGTCAAAACAAATAGGAAATTAGATGCTAAGTGGAGAAAAGAGAATTTAGAGAAATTGGCGCTGGATATTACAGTATGAACTTAACTTTTACATTCTTATTTACGCTTATGCGCCCCTGGATGAGATTTACTTCTGCAACCACTCTGAAAAATCCGCCTGATTCGAGATATTAGCGATCGCTTGTCCCTGAAGTCGCGATAAAATTCTCAAGCACAACAGCGCAATTACCCATGACGCAAATCAACTGGCAAATTGCCAAAGACTACGAAGATATCCTGTATCATAAAACCGACGGTATTGCTAAAATCACTATTAACCGTCCCCATAAACGCAATGCCTTTCGTCCTAAAACTGTCTTTGAACTACACGATGCTTTCTGTAATGCTCGTGAAGATACTAACATTGGCGTAGTTCTATTTACTGGTGCAAGCCCCCACACTGATGGTAAATACGCTTTCTGTTCTGGTGGAGACCAAAGTGTAAGGGGACAAGCGGGTTATGTTGACGACACTGGTATCCCCCGCTTAAACGTCTTAGACTTACAACGGCTAATTCGTTCCATGCCAAAAGTAGTAATTGCTTTAGTGGCTGGCTATGCTATTGGTGGTGGACAAGTTCTGCACTTGATTTGCGACCTAACTATTGCCGCCGATAATGCCATTTTTGGACAGACTGGCCCTAAAGTGGGCAGTTTCGATGGTGGTTTTGGCGCAAGTTATCTCGCCCGCATTGTGGGACAAAAAAAGGCCCGAGAAATTTGGTTTCTTTGTCGGCAATATAATGCACAACAAGCTTTAGATATGGGTTTGATAAATTGTATTGTCCCAGTGGAACAACTAGAAGCTGAAGGTATTCAATGGGCGCAAGAAATTTTAGAAAAAAGTCCGATTGCGATTCGCTGTTTGAAAGCGGCCTTTAACGCTGATTGTGATGGACAAGCTGGTTTACAAGAACTGGCGGGGAATGCGACTTTACTGTATTACATGACAGAAGAGGGTTCTGAAGGAAAACAAGCCTTTCTAGAAAAACGTCCCCCAAATTTTCGCAGCTTTCCCTGGCTACCTTAAAATTATTACAATCGCACCCTAAAAACAGGATGCGATTTTTTAAGATGTAAAAATTTACAGCACTAGAAATATTAAATATTTATCTTATTTTCTACAAATTGAGTTGAATTCAGGGCAACTAAATTTGCATAACCTTCGTCTTAGCCTCTTGTGAGGTGCAGTTACCTATTTCCTCTACAGGGGTAATGATACTAGTGTTCGTATCTGTGGCCAGAGTTTGTGAGCAACCTAAAACTTTTGTTGCATCTGGTAGACCCCAAGCATCTTCCAAAGTTTCCCAAGAAGGTGCAAAAGGTGGAAGTGCTAAAGAACAAGCTTTCCAACCTGCTTGCACTCTCGCTCCTAACTGCTGGCACATTCCGCCTCGGCGACCTTCTGGTAGGTAATGACGACAATATCGACAGGCAGATGTTAAGGATTTAATTGCTTTCATTTGGATCCATCTTGAATGCAGTTTATGGCTGATTTGCATGCTTATATTTTCCTCCCATATATAAAGAGGTAATATTAGCAAAAAGTCATTATTTTACATATGTTTCAGCGATCCCCACGAAAAAATAAACTTTACAATGTTTTTATATTCTTGTTATATATTTCAATGATCACAGTAGTGTATACACAGTAATTTTTAATTAAAAATGCATGGGGATCAACGGTAAAGTTATAAATTTTGATTTGCCTAGTATGTTTCTGTAATGGAGTGCTGTGCTTTATTCAGGATGACAGCATCATTTTGTCTAAGATTATATGTCTTTCAATAACTAAAACTGCTTGGCAGCACAAACACAACAGACCTGCCACCGCTGAAGTTCACCAGGTGGGGTGGGAGATTGACATTGAGGACAAAGGGGTAAGCCTTGCCATCGCCCTTGGATTTTTTTAGCCCAAGATGCAAAAGCAGTGTTGGCGTTCTCAACAGTGGGCGTAACCTCAGTGGGAGAAATATTGACATCACCGAGATAACTGGGATGTTCCCGTGGGATGAGGTTTTTTTGCTGTAAGTAATCTGGAAGAGGCTGCCAATATTGAGTAGAAAAGCGAATATCCACCAACGGCAAAGACAACTTCTGATTTAACTTTAAAAGTAGAGTTCTCCGGGCAAATGTCATATTCTGTGCCCAAGCAGCACTAGAAGTTGCTACCAGCAAAACATCACGCTGAATTGATAATGGTCGCGTATGAGTGGCCGCAACTTGTCCGACAATATCTGTCCATAACTGGAGTAAGCCCTGAAATGGGTGCTCTTGCCATTTAGCCTGCTGTTTGAGAACACCTAAAATATCATTAACTGATTCCAACGACATTTTTGAGATTGCTCAACTTTAGTTATGGATTAAAAGATTTTCTCTATGATTACGCTTAATGTATCTTAAGTTAATTCAGTTGCCAATGCAGAACTCAAACCATCAGCAGATGGGTTTGATGATGTAATTACCGATAATAAAGGCTATCACCCGCTCTTTACCGCATAAAAAGTAGTTACTGATGCTTATTTATCACCTGGACAAACCGCGATTAGTCTAGCTGGATTAAAGACCGTTGAGACAGCACAACAAAGGATAAAAGAGCTAGAGTCCCAAGGTATTAAAGCTAGGATTCAGTAGCAATGACCTGTAAAAATCTACGATAGGATGAGGTGCTGGGATTGATTCTTGATTTTTTCTCCCTCCCCCCTAAACCAGTACCAAGGGCTAGTAAGTGAATCAAAATATCTATTTAAATCTTTTCGTATCTTATTAAACAGGAAACTAACAACAAAGCTTCAGTGTTTACACGATGCTTATCAGTGAGGAAGAGAATTAATTAATATCTTAACTCTCAGTGGTGGACATGATGTACTGTCTTCTATGTACTAGACTTTATTCCCGGAAAAGTTGTAAAATGGTGGAATAATAACATTTTTTGTAGAAGATGTAAAAATCATTGCTGATAGCGGATTTGAATGTATCTCGGATGTTAGCTAATCATCAACTGGCAAAAGCAACTTCTGATTTGGGTTTTTATGAATTGAGGAAACATTTAAACTATAAATGTCAAGTACATAGCTCAAAATTAGTGATTATTGATAGATGGTTTCCTAGTCCTAAAACCTGCTCTAATTGTGGTATAAAAAAGAATCTCTCATTGAGTGCAAGAGTGTTTAACTGTGATAGCTGTGGATTTGAATGTGACAGGGATTTCAACCCAGCTATTAATTTGAGTCAGTGCAGTCTTGGAATTTCCCTAAATGGAGAAACTGGTGTATTAAAAGCTGTCAGTTAGGCAGCGTTAGCCTGTGCATTGGGTAGTGCGCCGACACTTACAAGATGAAGCAGGAAGCAAATAAAGCCCAAAGTAGATTTGAGTAGATTTTATATAACGGCTGTGGACAAAAAGTAAATGGAGAGCTGACATGGAATTCATCAAGCGTATCCTGGGGATAATTCGCGCTAATATCAATAGTCTAATAGGCAATGCCGAAGATCCGGAAAAAATTCTGCAACAAGCTGTGAACGCCATGCAGGAAAACTTGGTGCAATTGCGCCAAGGAGTAGCACAAGCTATCGCTACTCAAAAACGCACAGAAAGACAGGCCGCAGCTGCACAATCCACCTCAGAAGAATGGTATCGCCGCGCTCAATTGGCACTACAACAAGGGAATGAAGTTTTAGCACGGGAAGCTTTAACTAAACGCAAGGCTTACCAAGAAACTGCCACGGCTCTATATAGTCAAATTGAGCAGCAAAATGATGTGGTAGCAAG
This sequence comes from Umezakia ovalisporum Ak1311, assembly GCF_029891685.1. Taxonomy (NCBI): domain Bacteria; kingdom Bacillati; phylum Cyanobacteriota; class Cyanophyceae; order Nostocales; family Nodulariaceae; genus Umezakia; species Umezakia ovalisporum. The sequence continues at coordinate 15,364 of NZ_JANQDJ010000067.1, forward strand.
ATTGAAAAAGGATATGCGATCGCTGGAGTTAAAAATTGGCGAGGCTAAAACTAAAAAAGATATGTACATAGCTCGCGCCCGTTCCGCTGAGGCTTCTGTCCGACTTCAGGATATGTTGGATACTAGTTCTCGTACAAGTGCTCTGAATGCATTTGAGCGTATGGAAGATAAAGTTTTACAACTTGAAGCACAATCAGAAGCCATCGCTCAACTCGGTGCTGACGAATTGCAAAAACAATTTGACTCCCTAGAATCAGTCGATGACATTGATACGGAATTAGCAGCGATGAAACGTCAAGTTTTAAACCCGGGTGAAAATGCCTCGCCACAGAAGTTACCTAAAAGTGAAGACTCTTAAAGATTGGGCAATCATCGAAGTTAGGATATATCTTAAAAAATAAAGGGTGTCGGGAAGTACCGAACCACACCGGAATGATTACATTGAAATAGGAAGCTATTAAATAGTAAAAAAGCGAACTGTCGCAAAAAGCGCATAAAGTCTACAAGGAAAAACACAATTATGGGATTATTTGATCGCCTTAAACGAGTAATCAGTGCTAACCTCAACGATTTAGTTAGTAAAGCTGAAGATCCAGAAAAAATACTAGAACAAGCCATCCTGGAAATGCAGGAAGACTTGGTGCAGTTGCGTCAGGGAGTAGCTCAGGCCATCGCTGCCCAAAAACGAACTGAGAAACAGTACAATGACAATCAAAATGAAGTTAACAAATGGCAACGCAATGCCCAATTAGCTCTACAAAAGGGCGATGAGAACTTGGCACGACAAGCCCTAGAACGCAAAAAAAGTTTCAGTGATACCGCACAGTCCCTCAAAACTAGCCTAGATCAGCAATTTGACCAAATTGAAACTCTCAAGCGCAACTTAGTCCAGCTAGAAAGCAAGATTGCGGAAGCTAAGACGAAAAAAGACACCCTTAAAGCTCGTATTACCTCTGCCAAAGCTCAAGAGCAACTTCAAGGTATGGTGCGCGGTTTGAGTAGCACCAGTGCTATGGCAGCATTTGAGCGCATGGAAGAAAAAGTCCTGATGCAAGAAGCTCGCGCCCAAGCAGGAATAGAGTTGGCAGGGACAGATTTAGAAAGCCAATTTGCTCGGTTGGAAAGTAGCGATGTTGAAGATGAATTGGCAGCGTTAAAGGCACAGATGTTAGAGCCTGGGCCTCAACCCCAAGGACAGCTACCACCACAAGGCCAAACCACCCAACCCAAATCTAATGAAGTGGTTGATTCTGAATTGGAAGCTCTCAAAAGGCAATTGGATCAAATGTAATTTGACTTGATGATGCTATACAAGTCCCACACCTATTGGTTGTGGGATTTTCCATGACTAAGCTGTTATGCATTTAACTTGTATAATCACAGGAGGCAACATACCCACACTACCTATTTCACTGCCTTCCCAGAGCACACAGAGAAAAAACATGACTAGTCTCTTCACGAAAACAAAGTAATTAAATTAATCAGAAGTACTTTTTATAAATAATCAGTGTAGGCTCTGCCGTTCTAAGCTAACAATATTCAGCACTTTTAAGATAGAGTATTGTGTGTGCGAGCTTTGATCGATGTCAGCCAATGGAGAGTGTCATGAGTAAGGGTGTAATCAGCATAACTGATAGTGAGTTTGAAACTCAAGTATTAAAGGCCGAGCAGCCTGTGTTGCTTTACTTTTGGGCTTCTTGGTGTGGCCCTTGTCAATTGATGTCGCCATTAATTGACCTAGCGGCAACCAAATACAGCGATCGCCTGAAAATTGTTAAAATGGAAGTCGATACCAATCCGATGGCGGTGAAACAGTACCAAGTAGAAGGCGTACCAGCCCTGATACTATTTCATGGAGAGCAAGTCTTAGCATCTGCCGAAGGAGCTATTGGCGAAAAAAAATTACTTCAATTCTTGGATACAAACTTAACTATTAATTAGTCCATAGGCAGCAGTAGCTGACTAACAACTTATGCAGTTTGCTAAACGTTTACAACCTCTGCAATCCAATGTGTTTGCTGATATGGACAAGGCCAAGGCAGTGGCTTTATCAGCAGGAAAGCAGTTAATTGATCTGTCTTTGGGATCTTCAGATTTACCAGCCCAGCCCCATGTGATTGCGGCTATTGGCGACTCTCTCCATGATGCCAGTACCCACGGTTACTTGCTGTTTCATGGCACTAAACCATTTCGCCAAGCAGCAGCTAACTGGTATGAACAAAAATTTGGGATTAAAGTTGATCCAGAAACTGAGGTACTGCCCCTGATTGGCTCCCAGGAAGGTACTGCCCATCTACCCTTAGCACTCCTTAACCCCGGAGACTTTGCTTTATTACAAGATCCGGGTTATCCATCCCACGCTGGGGGAGTGTATTTGGCTAGTGGTCAAATCTACCCAATGCCACTACGGGCAGAAAATAATTTTTTACCAGTGTTTGCTGAGATTCCTGGGGATGTTTTGGCTCAATCACGCATGATGGTATTGAGCTATCCTCATAATCCCACGGCTGCCATGGCTCCTTTATCTTTTTTCCAAGCAGCTGTGGCTTTCTGTCAGCAATATGACCTTGTGTTAGTTCACGATTTCCCCTATGTAGATTTAGTATTTACGGAAACGGGAGATGCACTGAGTAGCCAATGTTTAGCTCCTTCCATGTTGCAAGCTGACCCAGATAAAAGTGTCTCTATTGAATTTTTTACCCTTTCTAAGTCATACAACATGGGCGGGTTCCGTATAGGTTACGCCATCGGTAATGCCCAGTTAATTCAAGCTTTACGCCAAGTTAAAGCGGCTGTTGATTTTAATCAGTATCGGGGAATTTTGAATGGTGCTATCGCTGCCCTCACGGGTCCCCAAGCTGGAGTCACAGATGCCGTTGCTACTTTCCGTAAACGCCGTGATGCTTTTATTACATCTCTACAGCGAATCGGCTGGCAAGTCCCCACTCCTCAAGGCACAATGTACATTTGGGCTAAGTTACCCTCGCCTTGGCATCAAAGTTCTGTGGAATTCTGTACTCAGTTAGTTAAACAAACCGGTGTAGCAGCTTCCCCTGGTGCTGGCTTTGGCAAATCAGGAGAAGGATACGTCCGCTTCGCTTTGGTGCATGAACCACCTGTGTTAGAAACTGCTGCAGCAAGAATTGCTCAGTTTATTGCTTAATTGCTATGTTAACGGGGGTAGACCAAGCCAAGGTGTAGAAGCCCAAATCTAAATAAAGGCAACAGCATATAATAAGGCACCCAAATTATATTTAATCAAACTTTTAATCAGTTTCCCGAAATTATTGCCGAAATTATTATACAACATTGATTTTTATCGCCTTAAACTTTCATCCTTCGGTTCCACTATCCGTATAAATTTATATTGATAAACGGTTTTCTGAAAATAAATATGGGTACATTTGTAAAATTACTTCAATGTAGCTGTGACAATATTTGCTGAAACACTACCACTGATTAAAGATCCACAAGGCTTGGAAAGTCGCTTAACCGAAATTCCACCGGAACCGGGAGTTTATTTGATGCGGGAGAGTAGCGATCGCATTATATATATAGGGAAATCACGTAAATTGCGATCGCGTGTTCGTTCCTATTTTCGCGATGGGGATAACAAAAGCCAACGTATAGCCACAATGGTCAAGCAAGTGACAGAAATTGAATTTATTGTCACTGATACGGAAGCTGAAGCTTTAGCACTGGAAGCCAACTTAATTAAGCAGCATCAACCATATTTTAACGTCCTACTCAAAGATGATAAAAAATATCCCTATGTTTGTATTACTTGGTCAGAAGACTATCCCCGCATTTTCATCACCCGGAAACGCCAAATAGGTAAAGCCAAGGATAAGTTTTACGGACCTTACACAGATGCGGGTTTATTACGAGAGATATTACGATTATCCAAAAGTATCTTTACATTGCGACAAAGATCTCAACCACTGTTCAAAGACCGTCCTTGCTTGAATTATGACCTAGGGCGATGTCCGGGTGTGTGTCAACAGCTGATTTCCCCTGAAGAATACCGTAAAATTGTGCAGAAGGTGGCGATGGTGTTCCAAGGACGAACTCAGGAGTTGATTGAAATTCTCAGAACACAAATGCAAACAGCAGCCGAAGCGTTAAACTTTGAATTGGCTGCCCGGATTCGCGATCAAATATCTGGTTTAAGATCCTTAACGGCTGATCAAAAAGTTTCTTTACCAGATGATACAGTTTCACGGGATGCCATAGCACTAGCAACTGACAAAGAACACGCTTGTATTCAATTATTTCAACTTCGGGCTGGAAAATTAGTAGGACGTCTGGGATTTGTGGCTAATACCCAAGGGGAATCTGGTGCTATCTTACAACGAGTTTTAGAAGAACATTATCAAACTGCCGATCCAGTGGAAATTCCTGCCGAGATTTTGGTACAGCATGAGTTACCAGATGCAGAAATATTGGCGGATGTTTTGACTCAACGCAAGGGAAGAAAAGTCACGATTTTAGCTCCCCAGCGCCAAACTAAAGCAGAATTAATTGAGATGGTAGAGCGAAATGCTGAGTATGAATTGCAAAGAATGCAAAAACTGAGCCATCGCAACCATCAAGCAATGCAAGATTTAGCCGCTATTCTCGATTTACCAGACTTACCGCACCGCATTGAAGGTTATGATATTTCTCACATTCAGGGTGCAAATGCTGTCGCTTCCCAAGTTGTGTTTATTGATGGCTTACCTGCTAAACAGCACTATCGCCATTACAAAATTAAAAATCCCACAGTCACAACCGGGCATTCAGATGATTTTGCCAGTTTAGCCGAAGTTATCCAAAGGCGGTTTCGCAAGTATAACCCAGAGCCACAATTACCTAGATTGGGGAATCCTGACTGGCCTGATTTAATTATGATTGATGGGGGGAAAGGACAGTTATCCTCGGTTATCGCTGTTTTGCAAGAAATGAATTTATTAGAACATTTGCGAGTTGTCAGTTTAGCGAAGCAGCGAGAAGAGATTTTTGTACCAGGAGAATCTCAACCTTTAAAAACTCATGCAGAACAACCAGGGGTACAGTTGTTGCGGCGGTTACGAGATGAAGCCCATCGATTTGCTGTGAGTTTTCATCGTCAGCAACGTAGTGATGGATTGAGGCGATCGCGTTTGGACGAGATTCCCGGTTTAGGACACTATCGCCAAAAGCAGCTTCTGGGGCATTTTCGCTCCGTTGACTATATACGACAAGCGACACCCGCACAACTAGCTGAGGTTCCAGGCATTGGGCCAAGGTTAGCTCAGGAAATTTATGAATATTTTCATCCCCTTGAGAAAAACTAAAAATTAGCGATCACAATGATAATTCTGCAACGCTACTTGATATAAGTCAGTATTAATGTTTCCTGTTTTGTTCAACAACGCTACTGTGGGCTGTGTTGTTGTTCAGCCTAACCCACTGTCAACAATTCAACGTACACCACTATGACATAACACACCCTATTAATGGCAAGATTTAAATTATTGACCTCATAAAATTCCACATAAAATATTAATTAAATCTTAAAATAAAAATTTTTGTTACTAAGGATACAGTATTTTCTATGTCTTAACTTTTCAATACAATAACAGCTTTTAAAAATTGCCCAACATAACCAATAAATAAAGCTCTCTCAAGCTATTGGTGATAGGGATCACTGAAATCCTAAGCAATGTGTGAGTGTAAACTTAATTTATATATCCAAAGTAAGATTGTAAATTTAGATAAAATTGGAGATAATGTACAACAGAAGATAAAAAATGGAAATTTAAGCAAATCTAAAATTTTTTTAAAATAATAGATCAGCTTACATCAGGGCTGGTTGTTAATTTAAGTTGCAGCAAATCATTTTTTTTGATTTAATTTACACTTTTGTCAAATAAAAAGTAATATAACCAGGGGGAAAAATGAATACAATACAAAAAATTCACTGTCCAAATTGTGGCAGTGAAGCGGAGCGTCACTATATTTTTGATAGTCAATTAACTCGGACACAATGTCCAAGTTGCGATTATTTAATGATTAATTGCACTGTAACTGGCAAAGTAATTGAAGCTTATGCTCCAGGTATTAATGTTAAAAAACAGTTCAGTCTTAAGGTGAAATAAAAACTTATTTACCAGCACGAAGTTGTCCGCAAGCAGCATGAGCTTCTAAACCACGAGAGTAACGAACACTGACAGCGATTTTTTCTTGTTTGAGAACGTTAACAAAAGCTTGAATGCGATCGCGGGAGGGACGCTTGTAGTCAACTTCTTGAATGGGGTTGTAGGGAATTAAATTCACATGACTTTGGAAGCCCCTGAGACATTTTGCCAGTTCCAATGCTTGTTCTGGTAAGTCGTTGAACCCAGCAAGGAGGATATATTCAAAAGAAATGCGTCGTTTAGTTATTTCCACATATTCCCGACACTCATTCAGTAAATCTCCAAGAGGATAGCGTCGGGCGCTGGGAATAAGTTGTTCTCTGAGTGCTTGGTTAGGGGCGTGCAGACTCACAGCCAGGGTAATTTGTAAATTGTGTTGGGCAAATTGACGGATGCGACCGGGAATACCAACTGTAGAAACAGTAAGTGATCGCTGTCCTATCCCTACATCTTGATTCAAAGATTTCAAAGATGCTAAAACACTATCAGTATTCAACAATGGTTCACCCATGCCCATAAACACCACGTGGGTAACCCGTTGCTGAAAGTCTTCTTGCACCGTCAAAACTTGATCAACAATTTCATGTTTTTGCAGATTGCGGGTGTATCCACCTTTACCTGTAGCACAGAAATCACAAGCCATTGGACAACCCACTTGAGTAGACACACAAACTGTCAGGCGTTTTGCTGATGGAATACCGACAGTTTCAATGATTTGATTATCTGCAAGTCCTAGGAGATATTTGATAGTGCCATCGGCTGCAACAGCACGATGATGTGTAGTGGAACGTCCAATGGGGACTGCTGCAATTTCTGCACGCCATTGCTTAGGAAACACAGAAATATCGGCTAGCGATCGCACACCCTGATGATAAATCGAATCGTGTAGTTGTTTACCTCTGTAAGCCGGTTGTCCCTGTTGCTGTACCCAAAAGCTTAATTCCTCAACCGAAGCACCTAGTAAAGGAGGAGTTAGTTCCGATTTGACTGAATTATCCTGAGAAACAAGCGGTGTAGCAGACATATATATTCAAAAATAAAAAATTAAAAAATTGATCTAGACTTCCATGCTACAACCTTAAAATCCTTTTGAGGGTAATCAGTGACCATTGGGTATAGTCCTTTGTCGGCGGTTGAGTCTTTTCTTTGAACTAACCCCAGGACACAAATAAAGAAAAAAATAGTAATTTTATTTAGGTATGTGGGAATACTTCAAATTCTGCCGACTTGACGATGGGATAAGATTTTCCCATTATTTGGGTGAATTTGTCCTCAATTATTTGTAAATCTTGTGAGGGTATGGCTTTCCACTGTTCTCTTGTTCCCCACCGAATGATTAAAATCAGTTCTGTGGGGTGGTTTGGGTTAATCCAAACCTCTTTGCCCAAAAATCCTGGATATTTAGCCAGGCTTGTTGTCCAGATTTCTGCATCCTTCTGGATATAATTGTCCCGTTCTTCTGGGACAACCTCAACCTTTAGTAGTTCTACAACCACAGTCTTTAATTCCTTCTCCATCAAAAAAATATAAGTAAATCCTATCGTAAACGTTGCATCCCACGGCTTCAGCCCGGGTAGCAACATCAGTTTGGAATCCCTTGTGTTTCAACCAGGGGAGATGTCGAGTTTACAAATTTGCCAAAATAAAGATGTAGGCTAAAATCACCACTTTTCCAGCGTAGCTTGATTACACACAGTCAAGTAGCCCAATCAGCTACAGGAAAATAATAAAGAGGAAGGGAGTATGGATAATAACAACTGGTTGCAACAGTTAATGATGCTCGGTATTGGTACAACGTCTTTGGTAGCTGAAAAAATGCGGCAAGTCAGTGATGAATTAGTTAAGGATGGTAAACTCAATCCTGAGCAAGCTAAGGCAGTAATAGATGACGTTGTGCAACAATTAAGGTCAGAGCAGGGCACATGGGAAGAGCAAATGCAACGACAAATGCGGAATATAATGCAGGATTTTGGCGTGGCTCGTCAGTCTGAAATGGATGAATTAAGGGGTAGAATCGACCGTTTAGAGCGTCAAGTGCGTGATTTAGAAAATAAGCTTTGGCGTTAAAAGTCTGATTCTGATTTAAACTAAGTTGTGTCCTGTTGGTAAGCTTAAAAAATGCCACATTGCCCAATGAGGGAGGACTCATTTTGAAATCAATTTTACTCAGCGTGGGTTTCATGCTGGTATGCGTTGTAGTTTTGGTCGTGGCACAAGTTGGGAATAAAAACAATTCTTTTGTCGCAGCTAATTTGAACGACACCACACCAGCGTCCACGAGTGTCACCAAAAACCAAACCTTGATTGCGAGCAATACTATGTCTGATGTCAATGTCGTAACCACTCCATCTGGACTCAAATATATTGAACTAGAGGAGGGAACTGGGACGACTCCTAAACCTAGACAAACGGTTGTAGTCCACTACACAGGTACTTTAGAAAATGGTACTAAGTTTGATAGTTCACGGGATCGCAATAGTCCCTTCGAGTTTAAAATCGGTGTCCAACAGGTAATTAAGGGTTGGGACGAAGGACTCAGCACCATGAAAGTAGGCGGTCGTCGTCAGTTAATCATTCCCCCAGAATTAGGTTATGGCTCCAGTGGTGCTGGTGGAGTAATTCCACCCAATGCTACTTTGCTATTTGAGGTTGAATTGTTGAATATTAAGTAGGTAATGGGGGCTGGGGACTAGAATTTAGGAAATAAAACCTATTTCTTCATTCCCCATGCCCAATGCCTATTAAATTATTAAATTATTAAATTATTAATAGCCCTGTCTGGCTAAATTTTTAAATTTTGTAAATTGCGGGTCGAATAAAAGTTTAACTGTACCTGTGGGTCCGTTGCGGTGTTTAGCTATGATCACTTCTGCGATTCCCCGATCAGGACTGTCAGGATTATAGTAATCATCGCGGTATAACATGACCACTAAATCCGCGTCTTGCTCAATAGAGCCACTTTCGCGCAAATCTGACAACATTGGGCGCTTATTGGTACGTGCTTCCACACCACGACTCAACTGAGATAAAGCAATCACTGGAACACATAATTCACGGGCTAAACCTTTCAAAGAACGGGTAATCCTGGATAATTCTTGAACACGGTTGTCACCAGCACCTTCCATTAATTGCAAATAATCTATCACGATTAATCCTAATTGATTTCCTTGTTCTGCTTGCAGTCGCCTGGCTTGACTACGCATTTGGGTGATAGTCATATTCGCTGTGTCATCGATAAAAATGGGCATATCTGAAAGCTTATCAATAGCACTGGTTAAAGCATCCCATTGTGTTTGACTAATGCGACCACTGCGGAGATAACTAGTTTCAATTCCCGATTCACTAGCCAATAGTCTCTGCACTAACTGTTCTTTAGACATTTCTAAGCTGAAAAAGGCAACGGGTAATTTATAACCTGTTGCGATGTTATGAGCCAGATTAAGGCAAAATGCCGTTTTCCCCATTGATGGTCTACCAGCCACAATAATCAAATCAGAACGTTGGAAGCCGCTAGTCAAGGCATCTAAGTCATAAAAGCCACAAGGAATTCCGGGAAGGGCAATACCTTGGTGACGAGTTTCAATATTTTGAAAAGTATTAATAAGGGTATTGGAAATGTGAGTTAGACCTGATAAGGGGCGTTCTTGAGTTACACTAAAAATCTTCTGTTCTGCTTGATCAAAAACTATTGGTAATTCGGTTTCTGTCTCGTAACCAAGATGGACAATTTCGTTACCAGCTTTAATTAATTGTCGCCGCAGGTATTTTTCCATGACCAAACCTGCTAAGGCATCAATATTAACCGCTGACACTGTGCGGTCTACGAGAGTGGCTAATTTATTTCTCCCACCAATGCGTGCCAGAATATCGTTATCAGCTAACCAACTGGTCACTGAGAGTAGGTCTGTGGGTTTACCTTGGGCATGGAGGCGCAGCGCTGCTTGATATATGTCTTTGTGGGCGCTAATATAAAATGCTATTGGTAAGAGGCGATCGCTCACTCGCCCAATGGCTTCTGGATCTAGTAGAATTCCCCCCAAAATCGCTTCTTCTGCTTCAATATTTTGGGGTGGTAAGCGATCGCTACCATCGCCTTGAAAACTTAATTCTTCAGACATAAGCGATTTTAATTGGGGTATTTTGGATTTGATTTTGGGATTTGTTGTTGCCCTGATTCTCCAAAATTGAGGGGAAACTTACTCAGTGTGCTGAGAGGGAAGCAACTAAGAGCATTTTTAACCCTAGTTAGATTCTTGCTTGTTACTCAGCACTGAGGATGTGTAATATTAAAACTTAGCTACCTACAACTTCAACATTGATTTGAGCTGTCACTTCAGAATGTAGCTTAATTTCAGCTTTGTAAGTGCCAATATGGTTAATATCAGGGATGGTAATGCCACGGCGGTCAATTTCTTGACTGGTAGCTGCTTTAATTGCATCTGCTACATCTTGGGTGGTGACTGTACCGAAAATTGCTTCGTTTTCACCCAGGGGTTTAGCAATTTGCAAGCTGACAATTTTTTCTAAAGCTGCTTTTTGCTCTACAGCTTGTTGACGCAGTTCTAATTGGCGTTGACGCTCTTTCTCGCGACGGCGCTCCACTTGTTTGAGAATACCGGCAGTAGCATGGGTGGCCAAATTCTGGGGAATTAGATAATTACGAGCATAGCCAGGTGCTACCTCTACTAAGTCGCCAGATTTTCCCAGCTTACTAATATCTTGATTTAAAACTAACTGTACACGTTTCGCCATCGTTTTGGTTTTTTCCTGTAAAATCTGATTAACTTGGGTGTATGCAGCATAGCTCGCATGAGTGTAGCTTCATCCCCAGCAGCTTTGCCATACCCTAAAGCTTACAGATCCTAGCGAATCCTAGGGTGCGATCGCAACCATTTAGCTATTTTAGTTGTGAAAAAATCAAAATGCCATCGCTGTGAGGTGGCACTCAGTTGATTAGATGCTTGTCAAGCCTTAGACTGAAATTCTTGCCTTGATGTTGCTCAATTTTTGATTGAAAAAACTGGTGCTAGTTTTTTGCCAACACACTAACTGACTTTCACGTTTAAAAGTTTTTGGTCTTTCCTCTGGTGACTTTAAGTAGCGATAATGTAAAAACACATCTCGATATGGAATCTGGATATCTTGACCGAGGCAAAGTTGAGTAAATTTTGATGCTGCTATACTCATATAGTGTAGATATGTCAGCCGACGTTGTCCGTCGTATAAAACGTTATCTACCATCTCAAATTGAGAAGACCAATGGGTACCAGTTCCCCTTTCCGGATCATGATAAGCAAAGTTATAGTACGAAATGCCACTCCGCAATACCATGTAGTTAAATAAAGATTGGTCTGGACCACCCACAGCCATGACTTCAGCTTCACCAGCATTTAATTTTTCAAGGAGATTTGCCAACATTTCTGGCGGAAAAACCTGTTTTTTAGTAGCAAACCAACCTGCACAAAAAACTTTATTCTGCAAATTTTTATCAGCAAAAACTGTGTCTAAAAGCTGCTGGCCAGCATCAAAAATATATTTCAGTTCCGACTTATATTGAAAATCATGTACCACCCAATCAAAGCTATCTAACTTTTCATAAATGTAGTCTATGGACCCCATCAATAGGGTATCTGCATCAAAATAAATAAATTTATCAAAGGAACCATGTAAACCACAAAGTTTGCGGTGCATTGGTAGACGATAAAGTTCTGACCAGCCCCGTTTGCGCCAATTTGTTTGCGCCCTGGGGTAGTTTTTCCATACCTGAGTAGCAAAATTATCCCAGTAAGCTATGGAATCAGAATTTTCAAATAAAGTTACATAATCTCTACGTGCAACTTCTGCTTGCACTTTGTCTAGCCGTTGATCATAGGGAATTACACAAACAGGAATTTCTCTACCGGCATTAACTTCGATGCTGTTCAGCAAAGCAATTAATTGGTCATACACAATATCATTAGCCAATGTGTAAATACCATCAATCATTGATTATATTCCTAAAATTTAAGTACACAAATTCATTAAGCTAAATAAACGACTAGTCAACTTGGATATCCAAGCAAATTTACCTTTATGAAGGTAACGATAATGTTCCCATAATTGCCAATATGGGCTACCAATTTTCATTTTTGTCCCCGCCCAATGCAGATATTTTAGCCTTTTGCCTTGATCATAAAGGACGTATTCTTGCTGTTGAAAATTGGGAGACTTCGCCCAACTACCAGAACCTCCCCCTGGAATTTTCACGAGATTGGCACGCTTATTAATTAATTTCAAAACGAGGTAATTGAGAATTGGCTGATCTGTGACTCCTTGGGAGAAATCAAAATATTCACGATGACTAGCACATTCTCCCAAGACCTTATCCATTTTTTGTTCGGTAATAGTGCCTTTTTTGGAACCCCAAAATCCGCTATTAAAAACATCTTCTATTTGTGTATCTGTCAAGATATTCTGCTCTTTGACAAGGGGAGAAAAGATATTTTTGAGCTTGTCATTAGCATGGTGATAATCACAACAAAAAAAATCAACTTCTGCAAGTTTATCTAAATTATCGGCTATTTTTTCAAAAACCACAATATCAGTATCAATATAAATAAACTCATCTAAAGGGCCAAACCATGTCAGCAGTTTACGCATTTTGTTGGGTAATGGGAGGAAATCTCGATCAAAAATTTCACCTATACGTTGAGTGAACTTCTCAATTAGTTCTAAATGTGGGAAAATTTTGACATTATGTAGCCTTACAAGTTGCTCTGCTACTTGGTGATAATGATCGTTAAAAGGTATGAGATAAACTTCAACTTCTTTGTCATAGAGACGAATACTATTGAGTAAGGCGATGGCGTTATCAATAACGCGATCATTGGCAACAATATAAATTCCCCGAATCATAAGTTATCCTTTTATTAACTTAAATTTTCGCAAACCTCGGATGAGTAAATTTGGTGATAGTGCGCGGTAACTCTCAGGAGGACTGGTAAACACTGGGCGCTTCTCTGGTTCATGGAGGTAGCGATAGTGAAGAAATAAATCCCGATAGGGAAAACTAAGATTATGTCCAGCACAAACTGCTTGATGAATTTTAGGAGGAATGCCAATATAATGCAGGTAAGTTAATTGACTACCTTTGTCATAAAGAATGTGGTCTCTTTCTTCAAAGTGCTTTGAGGTAGCACAACATCCTGTAACTTCACTAGCCGGCAATTGTTCTGCCAAGTTATAAGTAGCAAGATGAGAACGCATTACCATATAATTCAGCAAAGGTTGTTCACCAGCACCACCATACAAGATTTCCGTTTCGCCACTTTGCAAATTAGATATTAGCCACCTTCTTATCTCGTCGTTAAATAGTCCCCGTTTTGCGCCATAGAATCCTGAACAAAATATTTCAGAATTTATCCTTTCTTGGGAAAAAACTTCAATTAATTTGGGAGAATTAACATTGTAGATTTTACTAACATCTTTAAATTGAAAATCGTACACAATAAAATCATAGCTATCTAGCTTTTCAAATATTGTTTCTAGTGTGTTTAGCACCAGAGTATCTGCATCTAGATAGATAAACTTATCAAATGGTCCATCAAAAGCACAAAAACGACGGTGAGCGCCATAAAGACGGGATTTACTACGATTCAATCTTTCTGGTGCTGCGGCGAGCATAAATTTATCCCAGCGATTGATTGATTCTTGATTATCGTAAATAAATACATTTGGGCGCTTGTCTATTTCCTTAGTAATTCGTTGTGTCTGCTCATCAAAGGGATAAATACAAACAGGAATTTCTCTTCCTAAGAAAACATCAATACTATTAAGCAAAGCCACCAGTTGATCAAAAACAGAATCATTTGCAAGGGTGCAAATACCATTCATAATTTTTATAATTCTCGAGCAACAAATTCTGATAACCAGTTAAGCAGATTGAGTTTATGTAAGATAACTTGCCGAGCTTCAGCAATGGCATTTTTAGCAGTATACCAAGCATCAGGTGTAGCAGTTACTTCTCCAATGCAAGCAATACCTTTTTCATCCAAACTAGGTAACCGCAAAAAACTTCCTGGTGGTAATAACTTATCAGCAGCAGGCCCACCATAATAAATTGGTAAACACCAAGCCAACAAAGAATCCCACAATTTTTCACTCACATACCAACTATTTTCTGCATAATTTTCAATGGCAAGATTGTAATAGTAAGGAGCCATACCATGCCATTTACTACCCAATTCACCAGAGCTTTTTGACCATGAAGGCAAGTTGCGCCCATACAAATCAAATTTAATTTCATGTGTTTGTAGGGACTGCAAAAAATTTAATCTCTGGCCATGGTTCCTTGTGCGATTAATCCCAGAGGTTATCCAACTACAATAGTAAACTTTTTCAGGTGGTGGCAATTCATTTAATTCTCTAAATGAATTGCCATGATACCAAATCGCAGGCATATAGTCAGGAATGGGGGCAAATTCATCCGGTCCAGAAATATAACCGCAATATTTTTGTGCTTCTTGATAATTTCGTTGAGTAATGTTGATAACTTCAGGTAATGGTGGTTCCCGCACAAGATAAATAATCCTTTCTTTGGGAACACCACGTAAGATAGAGCTGATGTTTAACTTAGGTTTTTGGTTTTTTTTACCTAACTTTTCCCACCAGGCTTGGCCCCGGTCAGGTTTGGGAAAATCAAACTGATACATGAGCAGCAAGTCTGGTTTTGCTTGCAACGCCTGCATTTGTATATTGTTCCAAATCCCAAAGTGATTTGGAGTTTGTTGCCACAGCCAATCTCCTGTTTTATCAAGATTTCCATAGCTGCTAATCATGCCAATAATTTTAAGGTTCATATTAATTGATAATTTGTTTAACTATTAGATAATAAATTTAATATTTCAGAGTAGTACCAATAATTACGTTGACGATTCTCCTCAAGACTTTCAGGATAAACTCGACAGTTTTTAAGATAATTTTGCCAATTATCAAGACTACAGGAAAACTTATTTTCATAGCGGAACTCAAACAATTTTTTATTCCATAGCGACAGCTTTATTTTCTGCTGTATCCATTTTTGAATAGGGAAAATTCCGGGAGGATGTTTGAGTGTATAGAACTTGCTGCTAAATGGAAAAGATAGAACTTTTCTACCAAGTAGTGTTCCCCAATACGCTCCATGATATGAACTAGTTAATATAGTTTCACCAGAACCGAGAAAATCTAAAATTTCATAAATATCTTGATTGTTGTTAGTCATGTTTGGGAATTTAGCAATTTTTATTTGAAACTTTTTATGTGAAAAAACTACAAATTCATGTTTTATATCCCGCTTTTTATCAAATGCTGGGTGCATACAGCTAGGGCAAGGTACCCAATTATATTGATGATTAAAATCTCGAATACCAACTAAATCAAAATCTGTCAGATATTCACAATAACCAAAATTCTCTAACTTCTGTTGCGTAAAACTACTACTGTAAATCTGCTGGCCAATTCCCCAAGCAATTAGTTTTGTATTTGCTTTAGATGCAATCAGTTTTTTAAAGGAATGTAAAAATGGTTCATAAAGCAGTCCACCTCCACCGACAATAATATATTGGTCTGTGAAGTCATCATTGATTGTTCTGATATCAGCTTGTTGGACATTGTACCCAGGAAAAGTAAAATATTTCGTGGGAGCGGAAAATAAATCTCCGATATTTGTAAAATCAATAACATGATAATTGATAATTGATTTCATCAGTTCCAGTTAGATGTGAACATTGTCGCTTTTGTGTCAAAGTAATAAGTAACAAGCTCATTTATTTCTGACATAAACCTCTGGGTAGAAAATAAATTTCTTTGATTGGTCAAAGATTTAAGGATTTTTCTTTGTTGTTCACAACTACTTAAAACAGCAATAATTTTTTCCACAGCTTCCTCTTCTTTATCAAAAAATAATTCTTGATTATTCTCACCGACAATTTCAACCTGTCCCCCCTCGTTTCTGACAAAAGGAATAGCACCAGCTTTGACCATTTCAGCAATAGAAATACCAAAAGGTTCTTTTTTAAAGTGAATACCGTATTTACAATTAACAATAACTTGAATATATTCCTGATAAGTAAGATTTTTGTGCAAGGTGATCCAAGATGAGTTTTCTTGCACCATCTTTTTAACTAAATTTGTGTATTGCCACTCATAAAAATCACCACCTCCACCTGTGATGTGTAGTTTAATATCAAAGCCTCTCTCACGAACCTGTTTGAGAATTTTGATCACTTTATGAGGCTGTTTAGGTTGTACTATTCTACCGCTACAAATAAATGCGTCTTCTTTATCAATCCAATGTATATCAGGCGTGTCCATTACAACAGGAGGATAGACAACATGAGCATTAATACCATAGTGTTTCTTGACATTATCTGCCACACAGTAAGAATTAGCAATGGAAATATTTTTGATTAGTTGTTCCTGAGAAAAAGTAGATATTTTTCTGTGAAGCGGTTTGCCTTCAATAACTTTAATCCAATGTATATACTGAATGCCTGTTTTACCCATATCCATTGCATTATACGCGGATATCACTAAGTCATATTTGCGACTGTTTTCCTTAAAAATACGAATTAATAAATGAATAAATAGCGTGTTGATATCCTGATTTTTGGACATCATGAAATAGCAAAGAATATCTAAGAATTTTGGGAAAATAGTTTTAATCCTAATATCTCCATTTGATATACTTGTCCCATATATAGAATTGAGTTTTTCAATTTGAATATTTCCAAGAGTAAATAATGTCAATTCGTACTTGTCTTTTAGTGCTTGGATAATCCATAATCCCACTGCTTCAGCACCGCCCCCCATAAAACATGGGTAATAAACAGCTATTTTTTTCATAACTTAATGCTCGATACCATATCTTAATTCATTACTTTTTTTATAATTGTGTTTTTAATTTCTCTAGTAAGTCAATATATAAATTATGGGAATCAGTGGTTAATTGATGTTCTTCTTGAGGAGAATCGACATCTGATTATATTTGCTGCTCTTGTCTTCCTGTTCACCAAATTGCATGGAATAAAGGCGCGAGTAGTAACCGCCCTTTTTTAATAGTTCTTCATGGGTTCCCAGTTCTACCACACGACCTTGATCAAATACAGCAATTTGATCAACTTTTTGAACTGTAGAAAAACGGTGTGCAATTACTAAAGTTGTGCGATCGCGGCTGAGATTATCTATAGCAACTTGCACTAACCGCTCAGAAACGGTATCTAATGCTGAGGTAGCTTCATCTAAAATCAAAATTTCTGGATCTTGCAGTAAAGCACGTGCTATGGCTAAACGTTGGCGCTGTCCACCAGACAACATAACACCGCGATCGCCAATCAAGGTGTCTAATCCCTGGGGTAATTTGCTAATAAATTCATAGGCATTTGCTTGCTTGCTAGCTGCGATAATTTCTTCATCCCTAGCTTCTGGTTTTCCGTAGGTGATGTTATTTTTTACCGAATCATTGAAAAGGAAGGTATCTTGACTAACAATACCCATAGCCCTGCGTAGAGATTTGATATCAAACTTGCGTATATCTAGCCCATCAATGGCAATGTAGCCAGAAGTAGGATCATAAAATCTCGGTAATAAATCAGCCAGAGTTGATTTACCTCCACCAGAACTACCTACCAAAGCTAGAGTTGTCCCTCGTGGTAAATATAACTCTACATCTTTGAGTACTAACTTATCAGTACCGGGGTATGAGAAAGACACATGATTAAAATGTATTCCCTGGTTTAATCTGGTGTAGGGTATATCACCATTGACCATTAAAGGTTTGTTATCCCGCCTTAAGAACTCAGCCACAACTTCTACACTGGCTGAGTTATTGGCAAAGCTACTGCGAATAGAATTTAACTGGGAAACAAAAGGAAGTAGTTTCAGGAGTACCAATAAATATGTCAATAGAACAGCTGAAAAGGAAGCAATTTGCTCCGTGAATATAATTCTTCCTATAAAAACAATCAGAATTAAACATATAAGTCCGGCTACTTCACTGGTTGGTCCGATAATATTGGCATTAACTTGAGATTTAAATTCTGCTGTTTCGCGGTTATGAATTAGCTGGTTAATTTTTTTATATGTTCTTTCTTCATTGGCCGTGGCCTTAACTAGGCGAATTCCACTCAGTGTTTCTATGAGGCTAGATGTCTGAACTTTAGACATCTCTGTTAGTATTTTGCCGAAATATTTTGAGCGGGAAATTGCATACTGATTTATCAATGTAACAAACCCTAGTAAAACTGTAGAAATAATAGTTAATTGCCAAGATATTGATAGTAAAATAAAAATAAAAATAAAAATTGTAATTATAGTTATTATTAATTTAATCATATTATTTAAAGAAACAGCGGCTCTGGAAACCTCCCCATTAACATTTGTCATTAAATCACCAATTTTCATCTTAGTGTAATAATTTATGTCAATATCTAATAGTAACTTGACACCCGCCCTTCGCATATCTGATGTCAAGGTACGAGATATAGAACTAGATGCTAAATTACTGGCATAGCTAGCTGCATTTTTAAAGAAAATTATCAATACAATCGCTCCTGCCATCATTACCAAGCGGTAAGTCTCTGGAAAATTATCAAAAGGCGAGATTACATTTTTGATAATAGGTGGAGCATTGGTTAAATCTATTTCTTGTCCGACAATTTTTAAAATAATTGGCACAATCATTGCTGTGCTAATGCCATTAAATAAAGCTCCTGAAAATCCTAACAGTATTGTTAAAATAATTCTACCCGGATAGGGTTTAGCAAATTTCATAAGCTGATTAATGGTAGACATAGGTAATTTCAAAATGAAAGTTTTAAATTTAAAATATCCTCTGGAATATATTCAGCTGATAGTATTTATCAAAACTGTAAAAATACTATGTTACTAATTGGGAACATATTTCAGATAATGTCGACGCCATGGTATTAATACTATAATGTTTGACACACCTAGCCCTGGACATTTTGCCTTTTTCTTTGGCTTCATCTAAATGCTCGAATATCCATTGAATTTTCTCAGCAATTTGTTCAGGGGAACTTGGGTCAACTAAATAACCAGTTTCATCTAATATTTCGGGAATATCTCCCACTCGTGTTGCTAACACTGGCTTTGCCATTGCCATTCCATCTGTTAATTTGATGGGAAACTGTGCTCTAGCTACAGGTGTATCCCTTTGAGGAACGATAACTACATGAGCAGCAGCAACGATTTCTGGCATTTTTTCTATTGGTACTGGGGGTAGCTTAATAATCCAACGTCCCCAGCGGGCTATGAGTTTTTCGTCATAATCATCATAGGGATTACCACCTACAATTACTAATCTGAAATTTAGTTCATTTAACTGATCAAGTGCCATTAAAACATCTTCTAATCCTTTATGTGGTCGAGGCGCTCCTGGGAACATGAGGACACGATATTCTGCTAGGCCATAACGTTCTCGACTTACTTGGGCATCAAACTTTTGCGGATCAAAAAGGCTAGTATCTTTGCCATTGGGAATATAAGTGCCACCAAAACGATTGAGCAAGAATTTAGTGTCTGCTGTGACAGCGTTAGCTTGCTTTATCAATGACTCCATCCACTTTAAATACAATGGATGGTCTGGATTTCTTAAAGCCCCTTCTTTTTTGAAAACGTCTCTAACTAACCGCTTGAACGTGGGACGATAGCTCCACTCATCACCCCCGTGCCAACTTAACTCCCAATCATCAATATCTACAATTACAGGTTTGCCATGGAAAATCTTCTTAATTAAAGCGACACCATAGCTTGTAGGTTTTGGTTTCACCGCCCAGATAATATCACCATCAATTTTTAGCAACAGCTGCTTGACGGAAGCAAATAACTGTGGATAATTGGAACCGGGTAAGTAATAAATTGGTATGTATGATGGTGGATGAGGATAAATGTTTTCTCCAAATAAAAATCCCAAAACTTCTACTTCATAATTCAATTTCTTACATACCTGACTTAGCAAATATGCTCTATCCACCCCACCTTTGGAGAAATTAGGTGTAAGTATGGAAATTTTTAACTTGTCTTTTTGTCGATTCATACATAATAATTAACTGTTAATTAATCCGCAGAGTATTTTGGGTAATTATTGGTTATTTCTCTATAAATCTGTACCATTTCTGAGGCCACATTATCCATTGTCCGCACAGGCTGAATACCTTGACGTAATCTGGCAATTAAATCGGGGTTTTGGACAAAATGAGCGATGCTACTACTCCATGCTTGTATATCTTGAGGTGGCACTAACCAACCATTAACCCCATGCTGAACTAACTCGGCAATTCCTCCCAAGTTGGAACCCAGTACAGGAATGCCAACGGCTTGTGCTTCTAAAACAACAAGAGGGCCTGTTTCCAACCATTGCGATGGCACTGCCAGTAGATCAAAACCTGCCAGTGCCCCTTGGACTTCTTGGCGTGAAAGCGGTTCCGCAATGTGAATCCGGTTATCATGAGCAGCAATTGCTAAAACTTTTTCTCGATTGGCTACACCATATTTTTGGGGATGGGTGGCATGAATGATTAATTCAACAGCCACGTCAGCAGGTAGACGATGTACAGCTTCGGCTAGAACTTGTACTCCCTTGGTTTCTTGCCAGCGCCCTAAAAAACCGATTTTTAAAGTAGCGTTTTTTGGTTTTCTTGGTACTGTTTGCCGTGGAAAAGTCTGAGCAACACCCTGACGGCAAAGAGTGAGTTTGTTTTCCGGAACTTTGTTTAAACGAAAAGCATCATATTGCCACTGACTCGGTACGACAATGCGATCAGCTAGTTTTACTAGTTGCATCAGCTGGGTACCATGTTCAGATACTTGCCTAGGTATACTGAAAGTTTTACCCAGTAGGCGGAGTCTAATACTCTTGTAATTACGTACTTTGGTTTCAGCGGCCATACCTAAATTCATGGGAATTAGCCTTAATGTGGCCATCGCCCAAGACGGTACTCTCTTTGGAACACCTAAACAATAACTACAATCCGTTGGATCAATTAATCCATTACAAATTTGCTGACCATACCGCATCATTGTACCCCGCAGACACAGAGGTTCCGGCATATGGACAGTTACCACAGTTGCCATAGCTAATTTCTTTGCCATAGCGAGATGAGGTAAACCACAGTCAAATCGCCAGGAATGCTGATGATAGACATCTGCTCGATTATTTTTTAGCCAATTGGCAAAAGACTCAAATCCTCCGTGGGGTAATTGTTTATGCACCTGTATCTTCCGCTGGTTGGCAAAAACTGGATAGCGATACACTGGGACGTTGTTATGTTTGTAAGTTTCTTCCTCAATGCTATGCCGGCAGGCTGCAACTATGGCTCCGACTCCATGTGTTTGTAAGCCTTGTACCAGGGAATCTATGTATACTTCAACACCGCCTGATGTTTCGGGAAAATACCAAGAGCTTGTGTGGATTGATTTCATTTATGAGTTCATAAATATAGGCATTCCGAGAATAGTTGAATTCATAGTACATTTTACGGCTTGAATATGGGGTCAATGTTTAACAAGATTTAGTTTAATCTTGCTTTTATTTCTGTTAAATGTCACTAAAATTACACTTATATATCCCCAAGTATATTTTCAAGAAATTGAATTATTGAAGCAGCAACTTTACCCTACTATGAAAAATTAATAATGTGTGAGCATTGTAAATGTAGTAGCCTGTGATCAGTCAATAGTCATGCAAACAGTTAATACTGAATTAATAGGCAAAACATCTACTGAGTCAGAGAAACAAAGCTTATGCAGGTAATCCGTCTTCAGGCGCTCTCAGACAACTACATATTCTTACTGCACGATCATCAGCAAAATATTGCTGCTGTTGTCGATCCGGCAGAGGCTGAACCAGTATTAACACAGCTTGCAGAAATTAAAGCCGAGTTAGTGGCGATTTTCAACACTCACCACCATCATGACCATGTAGGTGGAAACAAACAGTTAATCAAACATTTCCCTAACCTGACAGTGTATGGCGGAGCCGAGGATCAAGGGAGAATTCCCGAACAACAGGTATTTCTACAACAAAGTGATCGCGTTGAGTTTGGCCATCGCACCGCCGCAGTTTTATTTGTTCCTGGACACACCCGCGCTCATATCGCTTACTACTTTCCGCCGGTAACATCTGGTGAACCGGGAGAGTTATTCTGTGGTGATACTTTGTTTGCTGGTGGTTGCGGTCGTTTATTTGAAGGAACACCGGCACAAATGGTGGAATCCTTGAATAAACTACGCTCTCTCCCGGATAATACTCGTGTTTGGTGCGCCCACGAATACACCTTAAAGAATTTGCAATTTGCCCTGACTGTGGATAGTGAGAATACTGAATTACAAAGGCGTTACCACGAAGTGAAAAACTACCGCAGTCGTCAAGAAGCCACTGTTCCTTCATCATTGGGAGTGGAAAAGCTCACCAATCCCTTTTTACGTTGGGAACAACCATCATTACAGTTAGCTACTAAAAGTAGTGATCCGGTACAAACTTTTGCTCGTTTACGAGGAATGAAAGATAAATTTTAGTTAATTAGTTAATTAACTGATGTGTAACTAAACATTCTCCTGTACCGAACTTTTATATTAGCCCTCATGGTGTGGGAATATGATTCTTGGAACTAAAGATGTGAATCAGTACCACAGTTACTTACCCACATCACAACTCATACTTCCAAAACATTAAATGACAATTAAAAAAGCCCTAATCACCGGCTTAACTGGACAAGATGGCTCCTATCTTGCCGAACTTCTCTTAACAAAAGGTTACCAAGTATTTGGTCTCGTCCGCCGTTCAAGTACCAGCAACTTAGAGCGTATTAGCCACCTGTCAGGCAACATTCAAATAGTACCTGGTGACCTCTTAGATCAATGTTCCTTAATGGACGTAATTGCAAACTCTCAACCAGATGAAATTTATAACCTCGCCTCTCAAAGCTATGTCCCTCTTTCTTGGACTCAACCCTCTCTCACAGCGGAATACACAGCCCTTGGTGTCTCCCGTCTTTTAGAATCCATCCGTCGCTGCAAACCAAACGCCAAATTTTACCAAGCATCTAGTAGTGAAGTTTTTGGTCAACCAGACGAATCACCTCAAACTGAACGCACCGCTTTCCGTCCCCGTAACCCCTACGGTGTGGCTAAAGCTTATGCCCACTGGATGACTGTTAACTATCGGCAAAAATACAATCTCTACGCCTGCTGTGGTATCACCTACACTCACGAGTCCCCCCGGCGTGGTACAGAATTTGTATTTCGTAAAATTACCCACACAGCAGCCCAAATTAAACTCGGTTTGGCAAATGAATTAAAATTAGGTAATTTAAATGCTCGTCGTGATTGGTGCTACGCCAAAGATGCTGTTTATGCCATGTGGTTGATGTTACAACAAGAGCAGCCTGAGGATTATATTATTGCCAGTGGCGTAACTCACTCAGTCAGAGAACTCGTTGAGTGTGCCTTCAACTGTGTCGGTCTCAACTGGCAAGATTATGTTTCAGTTGACCCGGCATTTTACCGTTCCGATGAACCAGTGCAGTTAGTTGGTTCTATTGATAAAATTAGCACTGAATTAGGTTGGCAACCTCAACACTCTTTTGAGGAAATGGTTGAGTTAATGGTTGATTATGACCTCAAAGAATTGAGCAGCCGCCCAGCTTAAAGATTTTGGTGTTAAAGTTTGTAGTTAAACCACTTCCAGAACATAAAAACTATCTGGAGTGGGTTTTATACTGCTCAACAAAGATTTTTTTCATCAAAAATGCTCAAAAACGCATTAAACCATCAATTAATTATAAATTTATCCATTCTCTTATCTAAGCCAACAGGTATCAGTAAATATGCTCAAAATATTTTTCCTTATTTAAAATCTTTGGAACCCACTTTATTAACAGCGCAAACATATTCTGAATTTAATTGCTATTCAGTCCCAAATAATCTGACCCCCGCTCAAGGTACAAAAGGTCATTTGCAGCGCTTATTGTGGACACAGTTTGAACTACCACAAATTTATAAAAACCTCAAATCCCGGTTGTTATTTTCTCCTTTACCAGAAGCACCCCTGAATACTAACTGTCGTTTTGTAGTGATGTCTCACGACCTAATACCGTTGCGCTTCCCTAAACCTTTCTCGCCGTTAACACCATACCATCGTTACTATACTCCCCAAGTTCTTCAACAGTCGCAACACATTATCTGCAATTCCCAAACCACAGCCCAGGACATGATAGACTTTTACCAAATTCCTGCCAGTAAAATTACCCCCATTCCCCTAGCTTACGATGGCCTCCATTTTCGCCCTCTGAAAGAAACATCGGGAGATGGTCAACGGTATTTTCTCTACATTGGGCGGCATGATCCTTATAAGAATTTACATCGGCTGATTGCGGCTTTTGCTCCACTAGCAAATAAAGGTGAATATGAACTGTGGTTAGCAGGCCCCATTGATCAGCGTTACACTCCACTTTTACAAACACAGGTTGCAGAATTGGCAATTACCGAGCAAGTAAAATTCCTCGACTACGTATCTGATCAAGAATTACCAAAAATTATCAATGATGCCATTGCTTTAGTTTTTCCCAGTTTGTGGGAAGGTTTTGGTTTCCCCGTCCTGGAAGCCATGGCTTGTGGAACTCCAGTTATTACTTCTGAGCTTTCTTCTCTCCCAGAAGTTGCTGGTGATGCTGCGATTTTGATTAATCCTTACAACGTAGCAGAAATTACCGAAGCAATGCAGATGATAGGGGATGATATGAAATTGCGATCGCACCTTTCCAGTCAAGGTCTAAATCGAGCCAATCAATTCAGTTGGGAAAAAACTGGACTTGCCACCGCAGAAGTTTTATCACAGTATCTTTGAATGTGAGGCTCCAAATGGTAATTGACTAGGGAACAGGGAACAAAGAATAAATTCGTGTGTACTTTGTCAAAATCTGTAGGGCATTATTGACCGTACCTACTAGATTTCACACCTGGCAAACCAGAACTAGAAAGCCGAGGGGAGCGACTTTAGCCCTCCCAGTAGCAACAGTTTAGAATCCCCTCGCCTAAAGGCGAGGGGAGAGGTCAAGGAGTTCCCACCGCCCCAGAATAAACTAAACCCCGTTGCAGATCCAAAGTCAGAATTGCTCCATCATTAATAACTTTTGTTGCTGTCTTCACACCCACAATTACGGGTACACCCAGACGCAAAGCAATCACTGCAGCATGACTGGTAAGACTATCATCTTCCGTGATAATCCCAGCCGCTTTACGAATTGCATCCACAAAATCGGCATCGGTGCGGGGTGCAACCAAAATGTCTCCCGGATTAAAATTAGTCACTTCCATGCCAGTGTGAGCCACCCTAGCACGACCACTCACCGAACCTTGTCCCAAACCAATGCCTTGACCGAGAACGGCTGTTACCACTTCAACTTTCAACAAATCCGTTGACCCAGACACTCCTTGCAGTGTACCAGCAGTCATGACGACTAAATCACCCTCAAACACGTACTTATGCTCTTGAGCAACATTGATAGCAGCTTGAAACGTCTGCCCAGTGGAAGGTAGCCCCAGCACCAACAGAGGTTTAACTCCCCAAACCATTTGTAGCTGTCGCGCCACGTTGACATGGGGTGTCACAGCCAAAATAGGTGTACGGGGACGGAATTTAGAGACATTACGCGCTGTAGCCCCTGTTTGTGTAAGGGTCATAATTGCCGCAGCTCCCAACTGTTCTGCAATTTGTCCCACGGCCTGACTAATAGCATTGGGAATAGAGCGCCGATTATCCCGCTCTTCTGGACGGGTCACTGAATGCAGGACTTTTTCCTGTTCAATACGTTCAGCAATTCGTGCCATTGTTGCCACTGCTTCCACTGGATAATTACCCACAGCAGTTTCATTGGATAGCATCACAGCATCAGTGCCATCTAAAATCGCATTAGCGACATCTGATACTTCCGCACGAGTGGGACGGGGGTTATTCACCATGCTATCCAACATTTGAGTAGCTGTGATAATGGGAATTCCTAAGCGATTAGCTGTAGCAATGAGCCGCTTTTGCAGTACAGGGACATCTTCTGCAGGTAGTTCCACACCTAAGTCACCTCTGGCAACCATCACCCCATCACATAAAGCCAGAACTTCTTCCATTTGTTCAATAGCTTCATGTTTTTCAATTTTGGCAATTACTGGAACCTGCTTGCCTGTGCTAGAAATTAGCTCTTTAATTTCAATCATGTCCTGGGGGTTGCGGACAAAAGAAAGTGCTACCCAGTCTACACCTTGATCCAGACCAAACATCAGATCTTCACGATCTTTGTCGGTCATAGCCTTAATCGACAGGTAAACACCGGGAAAATTGACACCTTTGTTGTTAGACAATTTACCTGCCACGGTGACGCGACAATGTAAATCCCCGTGATCACGGTTAATATCCTCAACTCGCATTTCTACTCGCCCATCGTCGAGGAGAATTTTGGCACCCACTGGTACTTCCGTGGACAAATGTTCGTAAGTGACACAGCTAATTTCTTGTGTGCCGATAATTGGGCGATTTGTCAAGGTGAAGCGATGGCCTTTTGCTAAAATTATCGACCCATTCTCAAACTTACCTAAGCGAATTTTTGGCCCTTGTAAGTCTTGTAGAATTGCCACGGGCTGGTTTAATTCAAAGGCAGTTTGCCGAATTAAGCGAATACTACGCTGATGGTCGGCATGAGTACCGTGGGAGAAGTTGAGGCGCAGTGTCGTTGCACCGGCTTCAATAATAGCCTTCAGCATTTCTGGGCTGCTAGTGGCAGGCCCAATTGTAGCAACAATTTTTGTCCGGCGTAGAGAGTCTCTTAATTGCATAGGGGCTGATTTTAGGGGGCTATCTCTATCTAGAGATTCATAATAAGTTAAGGGGCGTTTCGTTTTCAGTCACTGCTATATCCATAACCAGAGACTCGCGGTATCAATGGGGGTGTGAGGGTAACTCAAAGCAGAAATTATTAATTTTTCTTGTCTTAATATTTCCCAAGAGTTGTGAGATAGAGTAGATATCGTACACCAAACTTGGTTACTTCCTCCGCAAGAGAGATTTTTTTATCAACCCTTTGGTGGTTGCCTAGCACATCTTATCTGAGTCGGCAAAAATTTATCTCTCGTCTGGAATCATAGCGCCATTCATCTGCTCTTCAACAAAGATAAGGTTAAATATTTCTAAACAAAAGCTTACAAAACTTTATAATCCACTCATATTTATCGTATATTCGTAATGTTTAATCAAAGAAGGAGTTAAGAATGCTCGCATTGGAGGCACAGAAGTCACTGAAAATCCCACCTAAAGAATTTTTAGCGCCTCCTGGTGATTTTAATCCTACACTGTTGCTGTTTTTAGCTACGGTAACAATGTTGGTGTTATCTAACTTTGGTTACTGGGTATGGCAATGGCCACACTGGTTATGCTTTGGTGTTAACACCATTGCTTTACATTGTGCTGGCACGGTAATTCACGATGCTTGTCACCAATCTGCCCATCGCAACCGAGTGATTAATGCCATATTAGGGCATGGTAGCGCACTGATACTAGCTTTTGCTTTTCCAGTATTTACACGAGTCCATTTACAGCATCACGCCCATGTGAATGACCCCAAAAACGACCCAGACCATTACGTGTCCACAGGAGGTCCTTTGTGGTTGATAGCTGTGCGTTTTTTATACCATGAGGTATTTTTCTTTCAGCGACGACTGTGGCGGAATTATGAACTACTAGAGTGGTTCATCAGCCGCTTAATTGTTGTAACGATTTTTTATATTTCCATTCAGTATCATTTTTTAGGCTACATTCTCAATTTTTGGTTTATCCCAGCGTTTTTGGTGGGGATAGCATTGGGATTGTTTTTTGATTATTTACCACATCGTCCCTTTGTAGAACGGAATCGATGGAAAAATGCCCGGGTTTATCCTGGTAAACTGCTTAATATCCTGATTTTAGGACAAAATTACCACCTCATACATCACTTGTGGCCTTCAATTCCCTGGTATAATTACCAACCTGCTTATTATGTAATGAAGCCGTTATTGGATGAAAAGGGTAGTCCTCAGACATCTGGACTACTGGAGAAAAAAGACTTTTTTGAATTTGTTTACGATATCTTTGTCGGAATTAGATTTCACCGCCATCACGAATAGAAACACCCCCAGCCTCACCCCTCACAGGGGTAGGTTTTTTACAAAGACATTGATAATAGGGCTAGACTTGGTAGACAAGTAAGGAAAGTGGACAAGGAACAAAAAGCAAGAAAAATTAAAACCTATGAAGATGAAGATTTAGTGATACATCAAAAAGCGTTTAATGCCGCGATGACAATTTTTTAATTATCAAAACAGTTTCCTGGGTAAGAAAGATATTCTCTCAGTGAGAAAATGCGTGGTTCTTCTCGTTCAGTGTTTGGGAATTTTGCAGAAGCTTCGAGAAAAAGAAGATATCAAGCCTCATTTATTGACATTTGGCAAAAATTTCAACAATCAAAAGAAAATCATTAATTGCTGAAATTTTGTATCACCAATGCACAACTTGGACAGTCAACATTTCTGGTTGAGGAGTATCACCACCCTAATTGCTAATTTTGTGCTAATTTTTACATATAATTTACAGTGGTACTTTAAAGTTTTGAGTTGATTACCTGCTGTGATGGTTGTAACGACTCAGGTAAACTCCAGTCTGGACGTAACTTAGCAGCTTGGCGCAAATAAATATGATTAATTGGTGTAGAGGCTGGGAGGTAAGCGTGGATGAGAAAGCGGATGCAGCGCTGTAAGCTACCTTCGACGTGCATTTGCTGTACATCCAACATAGCTACATTATCCCAACCAGAACGCGATCGCGCAATCGCTGCCGGAAAAATCGCATCTAAATCACGGGTCACAGAGAAAGTAACGCTTATCATCTCCTGTGGGTGAAGATGATTCCGTCGTTCTAATTCATCTATAAGTTCTGTTACCGCTTCTCTAATGGCTTCAATGGTGTTTTCAGAAACGGTTGTTGCTCCGCGAATAGCTCGCATTTGCCACTCCACGCCAAAATCCTCCTTAATTAGTCATGATCTATGAGTCATTGGTCATTGACGCAAGATGATTGACCAATGACTATTAATTAGTTATGGTCTATATAACCACAGTGGCAGACCACTAGTAGAAATTTCAAACTCCAGCCAATCAATTCCCCCTCCAATTCCTGATGAAAGCTGACGGCTTCCGGACAAGACCCGACTCAATAAAGGTTTACGTTCTTCTAGCGTATAGCAAGGTGCTTTCTCAGGATCAAGACCCACCATTTCTGCTGTCCAGCAACGTGCATCTTCTTCGGTTCCCAGGCGGTCTACAACACCCAATTCTAAAGCTTGTTCTCCGGTAAAAATTCTCCCATCAGCAAAACTTTTGACAGTTTCTACTTGCAAAGAACGCGCCTCGGCCACTGTGTAGACAAACTGCTGATAACTGACATCAATCAATTCTTGCAGGATACTTTGTTCCGGTAAAGTTAATTCCCGGTCAAATGCCAAAATATCTTTGTAAGGGCCAGATTTGATAACTTTGAACGAAACACCAATTTTGTCTAGCAACCGTTCCAAGTTGTTCCCCCGCAAAATCACGCCAATACTCCCGGTGATGGTTCCGGGGTTAGCCATGATGTGTTCAGCTCCCATACCAATGTAGACACCGCCAGAAGCGGAAATATTACCAAAGCTGGCGACAATTTTGATCTTCTTGCGTAACTTCTTGAGAGCGCTGTAGATTTCTTGAGAATCCCCAACTGTACCCCCAGGACTGTCAATGCGTAGGAGTAAAGCGGGGAATTTTTTCTCTTCTACGGTTTTTAGGGCTTCTAACACGCGCTTGCGAGTAGAACTTGCGATCGCACCAGTAATTTCAATCCGGGCAATTTGTTTACGAAACTTGGACTTAAAAGGCCAGACCATGAGCAGTTAAAAAACCTCTGTAATACACCCAATATAAAATGCCCTGGGCTTAAACAACCTACTTTACCCTGTTCCAAAAATAAGCAGGTATTGTGCTGTGGAGAATTTTACGTTACTGTAGAATAACCTCCCTTCAAGGCAGGAGAGTTTCAACTAACTAAATATCCTTCTTTATCAGGATTACAGAAATTTTGACTGTTGACTGTCCAAGTTGTGCCTGGGTGATACAAAACTTGAGCAATTAATGACTCTATTCTTAATAGACAATGAATTTTACTGGGGTAAAACGCAAAAATTGTAAATTTTTATTGCAGGATTCAACACTTCTGTCAGGATTTGTAATTTTTGTCAACTATTAATTAAATAATTAATATTTTTTTTAAAAAAGTTTTTAAAAATTTAATTATAAACAAATTCAACAACCATAACCTTCATCTAGGTTGCCAGTTGCTGGCAGTTTATCACTGTGTGAACACCCAAAAAAGTGTTGTCATCACTTAAGAGTCAATGCGTAAAATTTGACAACGGTAATAAGCATAAGTATCAAAGAGCGCCCCGACGAAACTACAGGTCAAACTAATGATGACTAGCCCACGAAAAGGATTACCACTGCCAAAGATGAAGAGAAAATGCATGATCCCAGTGCTGGTGGCATCAGTTCCGCCTTGTAAGGCGGGAAAGTGACCCATGAGGGCTAAAAGGAATAATAAGCCCCCGATTAAGAACATGGGAGTGATAAAACTAAAAAACATCGTCAGCAGCAGGGAGCGGAGAAAGTTAGTGAAAACAGTCATTTACAGTAGGCTCCGTGAAGAAAGTGAATAATAGCGAAAAAAAGCTATATCTCATCTTCCAGAATAAGTGCGATCGCTTTTTATCACACAAGATGTCAAAAATCTTAAGTTTTCATTAAAAAAAACAGCCACCTGCGAAATGAGATAATTTGAGGATTAAGAAGTCTAAAATTGTCTGTAACCCCAGCAAAATAAAGGTTTGAGTCAAAAATATTTAGTAATCAGGCTATGAACACATAAATTACATAAGTTTACTTTCTGAGACTAGTTTTAAATTAAGTTAATGTTTTAGCCAGACGGCGAAACGCAGGAGAGGAGGAGAAAGGAAAGTTCTCAAGCCCATTCCCCTATCAATTAACAACAGACATCCGCTATTCTTAATGCAGTTACCGAGTTAGCTACAAAACATTGAGTGAAACTAAATCCAAATCCAGTTTAGGAGCATGGAGTCAGCGATTGCTGGCAGCGATTTTCCTGGGTGGACAAGTAATAGTTCACCTCTTGAGGGGAAAAATCAATTGGCGCAACACTGTGGAGCAAATGGCAGCTGTTGGTCCAGATTCCCTATTTATTGCCCTGTTAACCGCTGTGTTTGTTGGTGCAGTGTTTACCATTCAGGTAGCGCGGGAGTTTATTAACTTTGGTGCTGGTAATCTGGTGGGCGGAGTTTTGGCGGTAGCATTGACACGAGAACTATCACCCGTGCTCACCGCAGTGGTTTTGGCCGGAAGAGTCGGTTCCGCCTTTGCGGCGGAAATAGGAACTATGCGGGTAACCGAACAAATCGATGCTTTATTTATCTTAAAAACTGATCCAATTGATTATCTGGTAATCCCTCGCCTGCTTGCTTGCTGCTTAATGTTGCCAATTTTAACCCTTCTGTCTTTAGTAACAGGGATTTTAGGGGGATTAATGATTGCGACAAATATCTATGGTATTGCCGATACCGTATTTCTAAATTCAGCTCGTGATCTTGTCGGTATTTGGGATATTATCAGCGCTTTAATTAAGGGGTGTTGCTTTGGCTTGTTAATAGCCATTATTGGTTGCAGTTGGGGTTTAACCACTAAGGGAGGAGCTAAAGGCGTGGGACAATCAACCACAACGGCGGTTGTTACTTCTTTGCTGATTATATTTACCAGCAACTTCTTTCTTTCGTGGTTAATGTTTCAAGGTATGGGCGGTGCATTCCTTCAAGGGTTTTAACCTTGGAAACTGCTTGTTAACTGAGTGAAAACTCTGAACCCTTAACTCTTAAAATAAAATAGATATCTAGTGTCAAAACAGGATTGGAAAC
The DNA here is from genome assembly GCF_029891685.1 of Umezakia ovalisporum Ak1311. Classification (NCBI taxonomy): domain Bacteria; kingdom Bacillati; phylum Cyanobacteriota; class Cyanophyceae; order Nostocales; family Nodulariaceae; genus Umezakia; species Umezakia ovalisporum. Next base: position 47,588 of record NZ_JANQDJ010000067.1, read on the forward strand.
TGTGACCAGTTTATTTCCGCCTAACTCCACATCAACTGTGGAACTCCAGCCTAGTTACCATATCCCTGTGGTATTGCTGATTGCTGTCATTCCACTATTAGTACTACAACTTTGGTTAGGAGTAGTCATGGCATTGCTGGGTTTATTTCTTTTGTTGCAAACTGTGACAATAAGGTTACAGTTTACGGCTACGGACTTAGATATTTACAGAGGCGAAAAATTACTGCGGCGCTTTCCCTACGAAGAATGGCAAAACTGGCGTATATTCTGGAATGGAATTCCTATCCTGTTTTATTTTAAGGAAGTGAACAGCATTCACTTTTTACCGATTTTATTTGATCCCAAAACCCTCAAGAGTTGCTTAGAAGAACGTTGTCCACGTATTTGAGTGCTTTTCTAAGTTCTATGTTGATGTCCCATAGGTAGCCCGTACTGACGGCATTGAAACTAGACTATATTTCTGAAAGTTATTTATTCGCATCATAAGGAATTGCATTATTGTTTATGAACCCAGAGGAATCTCAAACCCCAGAACAGATTGATGAGTGGTTGGAACCAATACCAGCAGAAAACCCATCCATAGAGTCAGTCCTGGAAACAGAAGCGCCAACTTCATCTGCAAATCTAGAGCCAATCATATCTAATACAGAAGTGGCAAATTCTGTAATTGAGTCCACAACTGAGTCAACTGAGGCACAAACTCCTGTACTGGGGTCAGAAGTAGAATCAGAGTCACCAGATAATTCACCACAAGCGGAAGCCAAAGCCAGAATCCCAGAATTACAAGGGGAAGAAGCGGCTCTCAAGGCAGAAATAGCCAAGCTACAAGCAGCTTATAAAACCCTTCAGGAGCAACTAAATCAAACTCAAATATCTCTGGGAAGAATTGTACAAGAGTCCCTGGCACAGCTAGAACAACGCAAACAAGCACTGCAAATTTCTGTAGAGCAGCTAGAACGCCGACAAGAACGCATTCGTAATGAAATGCGAACCACTTTTGCAGGAGCATCCCAAGATTTGGCAATTCGGGTACAGGGCTTTAAAGAGTATCTCACGGGAAGCTTACAGGATTTGGCAATGTCAGCCGAGCAACTGCAACTGACACCACAAGTTGTAGTAGAACCACCAACACCGGTGGTTAAAGACGTTAAAACAACTCAAGAACAGCCAGAAACCCCCCAATTTGCCCAACAGCAGTTTCAAGATACTACAAATAAAATTCGCCGCCTGATTGACCAATACCGTAGTAAACCAGATTATTACGGACCTGCTTGGCAACTGCGTCGTACTTTTGAACCAGTCCACGCAGAAAGAGTATCAAATTGGTTCTTTAAGCAAGGAGGACGCGGTGCTTTGCAAACCATGACCAGCCGCTTGCAAAATATTCTCGTCGCTTCAGCGGTGGTTTCGATATTACACAGGTTATATGGCGATGGCATCCGTACCTTAGTTTTAGCTAGTTCACCAGAACGTTTAGGTGAATGGCGGCGCGGTTTGCAAGACTGCTTAGGAATTGGTCGCCCGGATTTTGGCCCAGACCGAGGGGTGGCTTTATTTGAAACACCTGAAGCCCTGGCTCAGAAAGCAGAGCGATTGATCAAAGCTAATCAATTACCTTTAATTATCATTGATGATTCCGAAGAGCGAATCAGTTTAGCGATGTTGCAGTTTCCTTTGTGGTTAGCTTTTGCCCCTGACCCTAAAACAGTGAAAAATTATAATAATGATGACTTTTAACTGAGTAAATCATGACTGTTTATACTTCTTTGTGATTTAATTATGACTATTTGGTTGAGTTTGTGTGGTGTGGCTTTGCTGGTAGCTTATCTGTTGGGTTCTTTTCCCACTGGCTACATTACTGTTAAACAGTTAAAAGGTATTGATATTCGAGAAGTTGGTTCGGGTTCAACGGGTGCAACTAATGTATTGCGAACCTTGGGGAAAGGCCCAGGCGCTCTGGTTTTAGTTATAGACTGCTTTAAGGGAGTCTTAGCCATCGTACTTGTTTATTGGTTGTTCAGTTTTGCCCCTAGTCAAAATCTTATCCCGTCAACTATAAATATCCCAGTGTGGCAACCCTGGATGATTACCTTAGCTGGGTTGTTTGCTATCTTTGGACACAGTAAATCAATTTTTTTGGGCTTTTCTGGTGGTAAATCTGTTGCTACCAGTTTAGGAATTTTATTGGCGATGAATTGGCAAGTGGCCTTAGCTACAGCAGGTGTATTTGCTCTGTTGATAGCCATATCGAGAATTGTATCTCTCAGTTCCATTGCAGGCGCTATTGCAGTTCCTATTTTGATGGTAGTTCTGGATCAACCACTACCCTATATCCTGTTTGGTATTACAGGGGGATTGTATGTAATTTTACGCCATCGTACCAACATTGAGCGCCTGCTGGCAGGTATGGAACCAAAAATTGGGCAGACCTTAGCAACAAAGAAAAGTGCTGATAGCTGACTATATTACTGATTAAAAGACAAGATAGACTTTACCTCAAGGTGGCAAACATTTATCCCACGGCTAAAAGCTGGTGGGATTTCTGCTTGAATTATTTTTTGTCATTTACCCGTGAGCTTTACTAGACCAATACCCCCAAAGTATAGTCCTAACACTGCCCCTGCTAACAAACTTTGGGTGAGGGGGTCTGTGGAAGGGGTCAGAATAGCACCTAGAACTACTGCTCCCATAATCACATAACGCCAGCCAGAAATCATCCTTTTGGAGGAAGCAATGCCCAAATTACCAAGTATTAATTGAATAATCGGAATTTGAAATGCTAAACCGGTGCTGAATAATAGTAGCAGGACAAATTCAAAGTACTTATCAATAGACCACAATTGATCTACTACATCTTCACCGTAACTAATGAAAAAATTCAAAGCGGCGGGAATGAGCAACAAGTAGGCAAATATTAAACCCGCAGCAAACAGCACACTAGAACCTAAAACTACTGGCCCCAATAAGCGGCGTTCACGGCGAGTTAATCCTGGGAGAAGGAACTGAATAATTTGGTAAAGAATAAAAGGGCTGGAAAGTACTAAGCCACTGTAACCTGCGACTTTGATGGAAACAAAGAAATATTCTCCGGGGGCAAGTTGGAGAAATTTAACTCCTTGGGCTGGGACTTCTAGTAACTTGACAATGGGTTTAACGGCTATGAAACAGCCAATAACACCAACTGCGACAGCAATTAGAGAATAGAAAATTCGTTGTCGTAACTCTTCTAGGTGGTCGAAGAGTGACATTTCCACTTCATCTGGCAACTCATTGAGAGGATCAATTTTTGATTCTGAGTTGCCATATTCCTCTAGGTGGAGGTCAGGAGTAGTTACATCTTGTGAGGGTGTCATTAGTCGAATCAATAGGCAACATTTGTTAACTATTGTATCCGGGGAAGCAGCGACCAAGCTATGTTTTTGGCCGCTTAAAGATTTTTGTACTTTTGTTCAGCAACATTACCTTACCTTTGGGGTAATTTTGGATGTGTATCTGAGTACTTTGCTACCTGAGCCGAAATCTCTGGGTTATAAAGTCTCAGATAATTCCAGTAATTACCAAATACTTGTCGCACATAATTTTTAGTTTCATCAAAAGGAATGGCTTCTACAAAATCATCTGCATCGTTTTTGCCAATAGTTTGCAGCCATTTAGCAACATTACCGGGGCCTGCATTGTAACTGGCGATGGCTAACATGGAATTATCCTTATACTGTCTATGGGTATAGTCTAAATACCATGTCCCCAGATTAATATTTTCGTTGGGGTCTTCTAAGTTAATTGTTTTGCTATCCAACTGTATCTGGGGGGCAATCCATTCACCTGTGCTGGGCATCACCTGCATTAACCCAGTGGCCCCCACAACAGATCTGATTTTTGGCTGAAACATTGATTCTTGACGGATCAAGCCAACCACTAGCAAAGGATTTAATTGACGTTCAGCAGACCATTTTTTAATTTCCTGGCGATAGAGAAAAGGATAACGGGCTTTCCAGTAAGTAATTTTTTGGCTCAAAGCCTGATACTCGGCTTGTTCTTCTGGTTTTTCCCGGTCTTCCAATCGAGAAATCAAGTTAATTGCGGAGAGATTTTCTCCCCTAGTTAACCGCATTAACCCCTCAGTAAATTGTTCTGCTACGGTGGGCTGGTCTTTATTCAAAAATTCTGTTTCCCATTGCAACCAAGCATCACGGTCTTCACCTAGTAAATACAGTTCTTTGAAGGTGTCTGAACCTGCGGGAGGTATTGGACGTTGAGGTATAACTACTTCTGGTTGCAATTGGCGCAGGTTGTCAAAGTTGCCTACATTCAGCCCCAGATGTACAGCCGATCGCCACCCATAGTAAGAGTAAGGAAAGTTACTTAATACATACTCATAAGCTGCTTTAGCTTCCTGTTGCTTTCCTATTTTATTTGCCCATTTACCCATCCAAAACCCTGCTCTAGGAGCTAAAATACTCTGAGGATTGTTGGTAACAATTGGTTGTGCCCATTGCCAAGCACCTGGGTAATTTTGGGCTTTGGCTTGCTCTTTGGCTCGGTTCCAACGATACTCTGCAGCTTGATCAGAACTGCCGTATTTACTTAAGAGCAATTCCCAAGTCTGTTGAGCGGACTTTTGATCATTGAGTCCTTGGTAAATTTTGGCTTTTTCTACTACTGCATTGCTAGCTTGTTGGGGAAAATTAGCAATTACTTGGTCAAGATAGGGTAGAGCTTCTTTAGGGTTTCTAGCTAATTCTGCCAAGCGCAATAGAGCTAGTCCTGTCTCGTTACCTTGAGGAAATTTTTGTACCAGTTGCTGATAAATGGTTATTGCCTTTTCCCGTTCTTTACCTTCTATCTGTAACCCCCGGCCAGCGCGGTAAAGGCTGCGGGGTGTTTGGGGTGCTTTAGTATAGGCATTGGCAGCCTTAGCAAATTGATTGTTTTCCCAGTAGGCTCTCCCGACAATTTCCCATTCTTCGGCTTTGAGATGAGGTTGTTTGACCAGCTGATCTAACACACCCACTATTCCCGTTTGATTATAGGCGTACTGTGCCAAAATTAGCCTGAGTTTTGGCTGATTGGGATTCTGTTGTAACCTCTGATAAATAATTTCCCAGGTGAGGGGATGGGAAGGAAACTCAGCAATGGCCGTATCATGATGCTTTGGTAGTGCGATCATATACAAAGCTTTGGCTTTAGCCGCTTCTTGGGGATATTCTCTAAGCACTCTTTGTCGGAGATCCGAAGCCTTACCATCCTCACCCAATATGTCTTGTGCTTGTGCCTGTTTGAGTAAAATGTAGGGAGCAAGACTGGGATAGGTTTTTTCTAGCCCTTGCAGCAAACTCAAAGCCTTTTGCGCCTCTTTAATCTCCATCAAATCACTCGCCAATAAATAACGGGCACGTTCTCTGTCTGGTGAACTGGAACCCTTGGCGATGGTTTCTAGTTTTGCTGCCCGTTCTTGTCGTGACTTTGATACTAGTGGAAATACGCCTGAATTGGCTTGGTTATCTTTAGAAATTTGTTCAAACTGAATTTTGCTCAGGTTTAACCATTGTCCCAAGGATTTTTCTATCTCAGGTGCTGATGCTATTGCTCCTGCTGAGAAGGCAAACAGGGCCGCACCAGCCATGAGAAAAATTTGTTTTTTCTTTAGTTTCTTCAGCATGAATATTCGCTGAAAAGTTCCGATAAAGTTCTTGAAACTTTAGCATTCCTGGCTGTGAGTGTAATCACTTTTTTCGTTTTAATTTTCAATTCCTTGGAGAATCGAAACTTTTGCCAGTAATGAATCTTACATTACACAATTGTACCTGTTACATCTACCTTAAGGTTGACACTGTTATAACTATTAATCCCCGTGTTTCGCTAATTCAGGTGTACGTCCTTTTAACCCAATCATTAACTTCAGTGTAAACACTTTTAACATAGGTATACGTAGCATCATCCATAAACCGAGACGACGAATTATCACCAAGGGCAAAAAGTTATTAGAAAACATTCGATCTAACAAATCAGTGAAACCTAAAATGGTTAGGTTTTCTACCTTGCGCCAACGTTCATAACCTTTGAGGACTTTCAAGTGGCCAATGTCTTCTCCGGCTTCATCTGCTGTTTGTAGCACTTGAGCTAAAGCAGCTGCATCTCGAATCCCCAAATTTAACCCTTGTCCCCCCACGGGATGACAATTGTGTGCTGCATCGCCAATTAAAGCTAATCGGGGGAGAACGTAGTGATGGCTTTGCATCAGTTGCACTGGAAATATGAAGCGGTGTCCTAGCAATTCCAACTTACCCATTTGATTTCCAAAGCGGCGAGTGAGTTCTGCCAAAAATTCCTCGTCATCTAAAGCACATATAGCCTCCGCTTCTGCGTGGGGGGCTGTCCAAACGATTCGGCAACGGTTCCCCGGTAGAGGTAAAATCGCAAAGGGTCCACTTGTCCAAAACTTTTCGTAGGCAGTGTTATTGTGGGATTTTTCTGGTTTAACAAAGGCTACAATACAGGATTGCCAATATTTCCAGCCAGAAGTTTTAATTCCCGCAGCCTCACGAATGCGCGATCGCGAACCATCCGCCGCTACAAGTAATTTACTGCGGACTGTCTGAATTTTTTCGGCAATTTTCATATCTATAGCTACAATGTCCTGCTGATATTCTGTCTTGACCACTTCAGCCGGACACAGATAAGTTACATTCGGACAATTTTGCACAAATTCCTGCAAAGGCTCTAACAAGGCTTGGTGTTCCGCCACATAACCCAACTCTGACGTACCTAAATCATCGGTCACAAATTTCACTACCTCAGGGTAATCAGCATCAGAAAGGCGGACTTGGCAATATTTGGCAATTTGAGGCGATATTTTATCCCAAATTCCAATGCCCTGGTATATGAGAGCGGAAAGCATATGAACTGCATAGGCTTGTCCTTTGGCTACTGCTGCTGATGCGACTCTGGCTTCTATGAGTAGAATACTTAAGCCAGAATTTTTCAAAGCCGAGGCTAAAGTTAAGCCAACAATCCCACCGCCGACAATTACCAAATCATAATCATATCCTCGTTGATTTGGCGGTGTTTGTTGAGAAGAAAGAGTTTGATGTAGCTGTGTGAGCGCCATTGTTAAGATAAATTAAGGCATTCTTACTACTATTTTTACGCAAACTGATAAATCCGCGCAAGCTATCCGCTGATTTGACCTTTCCCCCACCGAAGGGCGAGGGGATTCTAAAGGGGCTTTCACCCTTCCCCTTGATTTCTTGTAATTTATGGATGGTCAGGATGATAATCCGAACTTTTTCTTTATGGTGATTGGTAATACTGGGATAAAATCTCATCACGGACACCATCCGCAACGCAAAGTTGCTGAATTAATCCTGCCTCATCTTTAAAATCAAAAAACCTTGGCGTACCTATGGGTTGATAAACATGAAAAATTACCATTACCATAAGTTAAATTGTTTACAATTTTTCGCTATTCTGTTGATGCTGGTAAACTTGCTGTTTACCCCGATGACCATAGCAAACGCTGCTTCTGTGTCTAATAATGTTTATGAACAGCGATGGCGTCCCAGTGCAGATGGTATGGGAAAATACTACATGGGGCGAGAAATAGCCAAAGTCATGGGACACACAGGTGCAGGTTGGCTAGAAAGACCAAGCCGCGAGGTAGAAGAACAGCCCAGTAAAATTGTGAGTGCCCTTAACTTACAACCCGACGATGTAGTGGCGGATATTGGCGCAGGTACAGGTTATCTCAGCTTTCGCATTGCACCATTACTAACAGACGGAAAGGTTTTGGCTGTGGACATTCAACCAGAAATGCTGGAATTTGTGAAATTTTTCAAACAAGAGAAAAATATTTTTAATGTTGAGCCAATTTTGGCAACTCTCACCAATCCCAATCTTCCTTCTGCAAGTGTTGATTTAGCACTGATGGTGGATACTTATCACGAGTTGGAATATCCCCAAGAGCTGATGCAGGGAATTGTCAAAGCCCTGAAACCAGGAGGTAAAGTGGTGCTGGTGGAATACCGGGGCGAAAATCCTTTGATTATGATTAAACCTTTGCACAAAATGACTCAAAAACAAGTCCGCAAAGAAATGGCAACTGTGGGTTTAGTTTGGCGAGAAACTAAAAATTTATTACCCCAGCAACACCTGATGATATTTGAAAAGCCTTCTTAAGTTCCTTCTTTGACAAAAAACCCAGAAAAATAAAGTTCTGACTACAAACTTTGACGGGAGAAAAAGCCTCCAACTAAGTTGGGTCGTCAACTATTGAACCGGAATCAGGCTAGGGCTTTTGGTCACATTATCCCAAACTATCCAGCTACAAGAATTATCTACATCTTTCCTATTGTTTGTCACTTTAAAATACAGCTTGTCCCGTCCCTTGGTTTCAATGGCAAAGTCGGCATTTTGAGCATAAACTACTTTAAACCCTTTGTCCCGTAAGCAATACATAGCCCAAGCTTTCAATGATTGCTTATATGGTTCATGGGGAATTGGTGGTTTTTTGATAGTTTCTTGGATAACTTCAAATATCTCCATTAATTTCTCGTTCAAGATATATGTTTTGATGTTGCTGAACTAAAATATTAGTTTATCGCGCTACAGCCCACTTCTTGAACACACCGAGCCGGAGGGATGTTTATTGGTCATTTTTTTGCTGTATCTAGCTGCATATGATGACCATAGGATTTGAACAAAGGCTCTGTAGTTGTTTTTATGACAATATATAAAATTGGCACCACAAACAAAGTCAAAAAAGTAGCAATTAACATTCCGCCAAACACCGTCGTTCCCAAAGACTGACGACTCCCCGCCCCGGCACCTGTGGCAATAGTCAAGGGAAAAATACCGAGCAGTGTAGAAAATGCAGTCATTAAAATCGGGCGTAAACGCTCTTGTGCTGCCTCCACAGCTGCTTTAGTTATAGAAAGCCCTTCCCTCCGCAATTGGTTGGCAAATTCTACAATTAAAATAGCATTCTTACTAGCTAAACCAATCAACATTACTAAACCAATTTGACAGTAAACGTCATTAGGAAAACCCCGCATTGATTGAGCTATAAGTGCGCCAAAAATTGCTAAAGGCACTGATAAGAGGATAATTAAGGGGTCTATGTAGTTTTCGTACTGAGCAGCTAGCACTAAAAACACAAAAACAATTCCTAAACCAAAGATAATGGGTGCTAAACCGCCAGAATTGATTTCTTCCAATGTCGTTCCTGACCACTCATAACCAAAAATAGGTGGTAAAACTTCTGTAGCTAACTTTTCCATGGCCTTAATAGCATCTCCAGAACTAAAACCAGGAGCAGGAGAACCATTGATTTCAATTGAGCGATATAGATTATAGTGGTTAATTACCTGGGCCCCCACAACAGAAGTAGTTGTAATTAAGTTTCTCAAAGGAATCATTTCATTGCTTTGAGAACGAACAGATAGTTGACCAATATCCTGGGGATTAGAGCGAAATTTTGCGTCTGCTTGGACATACACTCTGTAATTACGCTGCTGGAGGTTGAAATCATTTACATATTGAGAACCCAAAGCAGTTTGAAGAGTACGGAAGATATCATCTATGGAAACTTGCAGTGCTTTGGCTCTATTGCGATCTACTTCTACCAGAATTTGTGGGGTTTGTGCGGCAAAAGTACTAAATACAGCTTGTAATCCTGGTGTTTGGTTGGCTCCACCAAGCAATTCACCCATTGATTGTACCAAAGTTTCTAAGCCACTATTGCCTCTACGGTCTTGCAGTTGAAAATTGAAGCCCCCAAAGTTACCTAACCCTTGAATGGGTGGTGGATTTACCGGAAAGATTCTTGCTTCTGGGATAGCGAACAATTTTCCTCGTAAGTTACCGATAATCGCTTGTACTGATTGATCTGGTCGGGAACGTTCCGCCCAGGGTTTTAAGGTAGTAAATATAATGCCATTATTGGCAATATTACCACTGAAACTAAAGCCACCAAGGGCGAAGGTTCCCACTACTTCAGGGATTTGCAAGATTTCTTTTTCTACTTGTGCCATCACATCACTAGTATATTGTAAAGAAACCCCTTGGGGCCCTTGGATCAAGGTCATAAAGTAGCCTTCGTCTTCCTCGGGAAGAAAGCCTGTGGGTATGGTGATATAGAGCCAAGCTGTCATTCCCAAGGCCACCATGAATAGTCCCATAATTATGTTTTTAAAGCGGACTAGAAAATTGAGCCATCGCCCATAGCTTCTACGTACTGAGTCCACCAACTGATTCATTTGATCAAAAACTCCACCCAACCAACCAGTAGGTTTTTGTCCTTGACGTAGCAGTAACGCACACAAAGAAGGTGTCAAGGTCAAGGCTAAAAAGGTAGAAATGACAATAGAGAAAGCAATAGTTAGGGCAAATTGGCGATAAAGTGCGCCAGTAGTTCCCGGAAAAAACGCCACGGGGATAAATACTGCCATCAGCACCAAGGAAGTAGCAATCACTGCACTAAATAGTTCAGCCATTGATTCACTAGCTGCCCGGGGAGGACTCATGCCTTTATCCTGGATAAAACGGCTGATTTGCTCAACTATAACAATGGCATCGTCCACCACCATTCCCGATGCCAAAGTTAAACCAAATAAAGTCAAACTATTAATAGAAAAGTCAAAAATTTTCGCAAAAATAAATGTCCCAATGAGAGACAAAGGAACAGTTAACGCGGGAATTAAAGTTGTTCGCCAGTCCTGCAAAAAGACAAAAATTACAATTACAACTAGTAATACTGCTATCAATAGAGTCTTGATTACTTCTGACATCGACTCTTCCACAAAGCGTGTAGTGTCAAAGGCGACTTGATACTGCAATCCCGGCGGAAAATTGAGAGCTAATCGGGCCATTTCCTTTCTCACTCCCCGCGCCACCTCCAAAGCATTGCTCCCAGGAAGTTGATAAATACCTAAACCCACAGCATCTTTGGCGCGATATCGCAAAAATGAGTTATAGTTCTGTGCCCCCATTTCTATTTTACCGACATCTTTGAGCTTAATTAAGCTGCCATCATTATTAGTTTTCAGGATAATTTCCGCAAATTCCGATGAATCTGAAAGTCTACTGACAGCGCGTACATCAATTTGATACCTTTGTCCTTCCGGGGCAGGCTCTTGACCAATGCTTCCACCACCGACCTGCAAATTTTGTTCCGATAAAGCATTGACTACATCCTGAGTGGTCAGCTGCCGACTAGCCAGGCGATTCGGGTCTAGCCATATACGCATTGCATAACGACGTTCGCCAAAGATTCTCACATTACCAACACCTTTAACTCTTTTTAAGGCATCTCCTAAGTAAAGGTCAGCATAATTGCTTAAAAATACATTGTCATAGTCATCATTTTCAGCGAATAAACCAATTGCTAAGAGTAGATTGTTAGATTGTTTGGTTACCCTAACACCTGTGCGCTGTACAGATTCTGGTAGTTGCGGTTGAGCAACAGCAACACGGTTCTGCACATCCACAGCCGCAATATCTGGATTTCGGGATGAATTGAAGGTAGCTGTAATGTTAGTGGAGCCATCGTTACTACTGCTGGAAGTAATATAGCGGATACCTTCAACCCCGTTGATTTCCCTTTCTAAGATGTTGGTAACACCGTTTTCTACGTCCTCAGCACTACCTCCGGTATAGTTGGCGGTAACGTTGATTTGAGTAGGTGCAATATCTGGGAAACGAGCTATTGGCAATGTGGGAATACTAATCAATCCCAACAACAGCACAATTAATGCACAGACCGTAGCAAATACTGGTCTCTTGATAAAGAAATCAATAAACATAGACTTAGAGAGGTGAATAAATATAAATTGGTAGTTAAGGATGAATCAACCAATTTGGGATTTGAGATTGAGGATTTTTGATTGACAGCACATTGAGATCCACAAGCAGGGAGGAAAAAGATTCCCATGACTGTAAAAGTGCTTTTATACCTAAAAATTACGAGTTAATAATTAAGGTTTCCCCTTACCCATTTGCTCAGGTGCAGGTATGATAGGTGCGCCATTGGTGAGATTGAGAATACCTGCAACAACAATTTTGTCCCCGGCTTTTAGTCCCTCAAGAACTTGATAATCGTTTCCTTGAATATTTCCTAACTTCACCGGTTTTTGTTGAGCTATTAAGTTCGCCATTCCTAGCTGAGATTTTCCCGACTCTTGAGCTACAAACACAAAAGTCTGGTTGCCCATGCGAGATATTGCTTCGGTAGGAATTAGGATTCCCTGACTTTCATCCCAGATGACATTGGCTTGGACGTTGAGGCGATTGAGTATTCGGTTTTGGGGATTAGCAAAGCTGGCTTTCGCCAATATATTCTGTGTATTTACATTAATATTGGGCGAAATAAAACTTACCTTACCTGCGAGGGTGGGTTTGTTTTCAGCATCTAGTATTTGTACAGGTAATCCCAGACGCAACCTTTCGGCTTCATTGACGGGAACAGCTAAATTTAATTCCAAAGTATCACTTTTAGTCACTGTGGTGAGTTCATTTCCCTTACTAACAAAATCTCCCACTTTCACCGATATGTTACCGAGAATACCAGTGACAGGAGCTACAATTGTGATGTGTTGCTGCTGTGCTTCTGCTAACTGGACTTGAGCGGCTGCTTCCATAACTTGAGAACGGCCTTGGGCAATTTCTTCTGGGCGGGAACCGTTCTCTAGTTCTCTGAGACTTTGTTGTTCTAGTTCTACGGTTGCCACTAGTTCATCAATATCAAAACTTCTGCTTTTGCGGAATTCCTCGAGTCGTTTTTGGGCTGCTTGCAATCTAGCTTCAGCACTTCTTTGTTCTGAGAGAAATCCTTCTAGTTCATCTTGGGAAACAGCACCTTGTTTTCTTAATTGTTGGTATCTCTGAGCTCTTGATTGGGCTAATTGGAAATCAGATTGAGCTACCTTAATTTGAGCTTCAGCTTGGGCAATTGCTTCTGGACGTGCTCCACTCTGGGCATTTTTCAGGCGAGTTTCCACTTGAGCTAATCTAGCTTTGGCTTGAGCAATTGCTTCTGGACGTGTACCTGCTTTAAGTTCTGCTAGTCGGGCTTGGGTACGGTCTAATAATGCTTTTGCTTGTCGTAAGCGGGCTTGAGTCTCATCACTCTGCAAGCGCATTATAACTTGTCCTTGTTGAACACTATCGCCTTCCTTAAATAAAATTTCACTGATTCGCCCGTCAATTTCTGGCCTCAGTGCTACTGCGCCAGGAGCTTCTAAAAAGCCGTTAATAACCGAACTTTCTTTTATGGTTGCGGTTTTTACAGTGGCTAACTTCACAGGAATTCCCATGGGTGAACCAGCTGCTGTATTACCCGGAGCTCCATGACCAGCAAAGCTATTTTGCCACCAGCGCCAACCACAGCCGCCTGCAATCAACAGAGTTATACCTAAAATTAAAGGCCAACGTCCCTTTTGATTTGGCTTCAATGTTCCTTTTTGTTCTTCAATCTGATGAAAATCAGTTTCAGCACAAACTTCAGACTCAGGGAATTCAGAATTGAGCATTTTTGTTTTCTCATCTTATGGACAGATTGGGAAGTTGCTTATCTACTCTTCTGTTTCTGGTCAAACTGGATCTAGATTTGTTTAAGACAGTTCATCGGTGTATCTAATCACCCCTATCAATATTCTGCTTGCTGTTAAGAAATCAATTAAGAATGAAGCAATTGCTGACAAGGAAATTTGATCTCTTGCTTGAATTATATGCACTCAGCGAGACAATTTCTAAAAATCAGAAGGATTTGATAGCGATCGCATAAAAATGTGCAACTATAATTTAGTTAATGATATTTATGGGCAAAAATATAAGTTTTAGTTATTAATATTAGCCGGGGAAGGCTCCTGTGTGAGTCACAAATGAAGTATTTAATTTTGCAACCAACTAATTGCGTAAAATTTCGGTAAAGGTTTATGTCATGGAAGTTTTATCATCAAACTTCATGAATTATACTTTGGTAAGCCTTTAATGTTTCTTTAGCAGTTCTTTGCCAAGAAAATATTTTTGCTCTTTCTCTACCTTTGTTAATTAATTGTTGACGTAACTGAGAATCAATAATTACTTGTATAATAGCCTCAGCTAATTGCATCGGGTCATTGGGGTCAATTAATATAGCTGCATCTCCTGCAACTTCTGGGAGGGAGGAAGTATTGGCAGCTACCACAGCTGCGCCTAAAGTCATTGCTTCTAACAGAGGTAACCCGAATCCTTCATAATGGGATGGATAGACGAAGACATCAGCTTGGGAGTAAAATAATCCTAATAATTGGTTATTCAGGTATTCTAAATGGTGAATTTTGTTTTGCCAAGGTGAATTTTCAATAGCTGCAAATATTGGCTTGTAGTTCCATCCTTTTTTACCTATTAAGACTAATTGATGAGGAATTTTATATTTTTTGTTTAAAAAATTAAATGCAGTAATGATGTTCTCAATGTTTTTTCTGGGTTCTATGGTGCTGACAAACAAAATATAAGGTTGAGAAAAATCATATTTAATTTTTGTTTTTAATTGTTGAATATTTCCTGGTTCTAAGAAGGATGGATGATAGCGACTAGCTAAGGGAGTTACATAAATTTTTTCTGCTGCTACCTGCAAATATTCGATAATATCTTGTTTAGAGCTTTCGGAAATTGTTAATACTAAATCTGTCCACTGTAAACAGCGCCGTACTCTTTGTGTATATGTTTTGACAACTGCATCTACATACTGAGGATATTTGATAAATGTCAAATCATATATATTCATTACCTTGAGGCTATTTTGACAAGGATAGACTGAGTAATTAGTACCGTGTAAGATATCTGGAGAATCAAAATATTTTTCCCAGTAAGATAAACCAGGTCTAAACTCTGAAGCTAAGAGTAAATTTGATAGTCTTACCGGTAAAGGAAATACATGACTATGGGGGTAATGTTTCAGAGCATCAGGAAGGCGCAAATCACCCCGTAACCACTTTTTTAAACCTGGTTGATAAACTATCCCTAACTCAAAATTATCTGCTGTTTGTATTGCACTCAGAGCAGATATTAAATTAGCTACATAAAACCCAATCCCCCTCGGTTGGGGTTCTACTGGGGTAGCATCAATGAGGATTTTCACCATGAAAATTATCAGATTTTATCAAATTAATCGGTCATTTTTGCCAAACTACTAACTGGGTTTTAACCATTCAATTCAAAAACATTGAAACTGCACTCATTTATCAGAAATTCATAGATAAATTCGCCACCATTTCATCTCTCTGTCATTATGGAAAGCAATAATATCCAAGGATGAGAGTATAGTATTGGGCAGAAGTGTTGAATCCTGCAATAAAAATTTACAATTTTTGCGTTTTACCCAGATAAACTTCATTGTCTATTAAGAATAGAGTCATTAATTGCTCAAATTTTGTATCATCGGCGCACAACTTGGACAGTCAACAGTCAACATTTCTGAATATTGGGGCTATATTTCTCAATTTTTTCAGAATGTTTATCATATCTTTGATAAATTCCTTCATAGTGATCATCCTAAAAACTTCAAATAAAAATCATCAACTTTTACATTATATTTTTTCATCCCTCGGAGAAAGTTTTCCCGAAAACCCGGAGTATTTTTGTAGTGAGACTCACTTAAAAACAGTTCTCGGTATCTTTCTGGGTGTTTTTGCATCAATAAAACATCTTTCTCAAAAAATCGGTTTCTTTCTTCCAGACTTTCACCCTTATTAGTGCGGAGATGAGGAGGGTGAAAAACACAAACATCATGAGCGAAAGGAATTTTACCATACTGGGCAATTCTCCAACCTAAGTCAGTATCTTCACGAAAATGTGGATTATCAAAACGTTCATCAAATCCATCAACAGCCATAAATACTTCACGTCTAACTAGTAAATTTGCTGTCATAAACCCGATTCCTTCAAATCCTAAATTTGTTACAGGACGGTAATTTATATCGTTAACTTTATCAGAAATAATCAATCCTTCTACACCAACTACATCCAGAGATTCAAAGTATTTTATGCTATTTATCAGCCAATCGGAACTAGGTTGACAATCATCATCAGTGAAAGCTAAAATTTTTCCTCTAGCGTAGTAAGCTGCTGTATTTCTAGCTATTACTGCTCCTTTAATATTAGTATGGATATAAACAATGTCTAAATTAGAATAATCGTCTTTTTCCTTCCATGATGTTCTACTTTGGTCAACTATAATAATTTCAAATTCTTTGTATTTCTGATTTTGCAGTATCTCTAATAATTTTGCTAATTTAGCATGTCTTTCATAGGTAGGAACAATGACACTAAAAAAGGGGGTATTTTTACTTAGATTTGACCTATTTCTATGAAGCAAAAAACCTAAGTCGTGGGAGATTTTTTGCCAAGAATACTTTTTTTCTACTACACTTCTGGCTGCTGTACCCAGAACATTGCTATAGGCTTTATCTTGAATAATTACTGGGATAGTACTCCTAAAATCTTCTGCTGTGCAAATATGGATGGCTGTTTCTGAACCTTGAAAAATACCCCTAGCTCCCATTGGTGTTGAAATAACAGGTAACCCAGCAGCCATAAAGTCAAACATCTTAATATTTGTACCTGAACCCGAAAACATAGGGTTAATGGCTAGATCAGATGCAGCTAAATAGTTAAGTTTTTCACTTTCCTTCAAAAACCCTGTTAGAATTACATTAGTAATGTCTCTTTTTTGTAGTTCTCCTTGACTGAATTGATCACAGACACCGCCACAGATGGCAAACTGTATATTAGGTAAAGCTGGAGCTAATTCATCAATAATAAACCTGGCTGCTTCAATGTTGGGTAGATAAGAGCTACCCATAAAAATAGCCAGTGGAGTATCTCCTAAATTTAATTTTTTCTTGGCTATTTTTTTCTGACTACCACTTACATAGGGAATTTTATCTGTAAATACACCATTGGGAACAATGGCTATTTTACTAAAGGGAATATTATATAACTTATTAAATAATTCTCTATCTTCCTGGGAACAAGCCAGAATTAAATCGCAGGTATGACACAGAGCATATTCTATGGTAACTACATTTTGAGCAATTTCAGTTCCTAACCCACCATCATCTAATAAACTTGTTCTTAATAAACCTTCTACATTATGAGAATCGTAAACCACAAGCTGGGGACAGTGTCGTAGTGAATCCTTGACTAAGGGGTAAACCCAGGGATGAGAGAAAATAACAATATCTGATTCAGCGACTTTGCTGTTTGCTGTTTCGACAAATTTACCAGAATAATGCCCTAGCAAATTAAAGCAAGAATCTATAATTGTCTTACCACCCAAGCGGGACTGCAATTTAGCACATTCAACAAAGTGTTGCTCACTCAAAGGAATATCAATTTCCTCTAAATTTTTACTCAACCGATGATGTCGATATTTTTCTCCTTCCCAGTCATAGGACCCGATATATGTAGTAGGAAGACAGTCACCCATGCCGTGATATAGTCCTAGTAAGCGTAGCCTCCCACCCCCAATAGGTGGATCAATGGGTTGCATATCTAAAACAGTCACTCGGGAAATTTGTTTTTGCGTCATTTTGATTAACTTTTCTTATTCATTGTTATTTTGCAAAACACTTAATAACCTCTGAGATATATTTGACCAGTTAATGTGACTAATGGCAATTTTTCCCCGCTCACCCATGATTTTAGCTTGTTCTGGGTTGTTAATGAAGTATTCTATGGCTCTAGCGATTTCCTTGGGTTTAGGCGAAACTACTAGACCATTTATACCGTCTTTAACAAACTGTAAAGATTCTCCAGAATCTTGGCAAGTAATCACTGGTTTAAAATGAGAAAAAGCCTCTAAAGTCACATACCCATAATCTTCTCTTATAGGTACAAAGGGTACTACTAAGGCATTGGCATATAAGTTCAACAGTTCTTCATCGGAAACTCGACCCAAAAATTCTATCCGCTCATCCGTCTCACTGAGTCTACGTAATTCTTGCTCCTGTTCTCCCGTACCGACAATTTTGAGGTTCATGGGGTATCGGAGGTGAGCCATTGCTTTAATCACTAAATCTACGCGCTTCCAGCGGTGTAGCCTTCCTGGTAAAAATATATGGTCATATTTCCCCCTGGTAAAATTATTTAATACCAGTGCTGGATGTAAAACTTCACTCTTTACACCGTTCCACTGCATTAGTCTTTGACTAACTTCGTTACCAATAGTAAAAACTTTTTTAGTTCTTGGAGGTCGTAAGGCTCCTGTGTCTAGTTTTTGAATAGTTTCTCTTTGAGTTGTTAAAACTTGATTCCCCTTACCAAATTCCTGCTCAAACATATCATAAAATACTCTGATTGTATGAACCAAATAGCATATATGATTAGGATGACGCAGCAAAAAAGTAGGAGCTTTGGTAGAAATTACTCCATCATAAGCAGAAACGTCTAAATCATAGCAACGTAAATATGATTCTTGTATGCTTTCAAAGCTAGATTCATCAATTAAGACTTCAACAATATCGGCGGATGTAGTTGTGGTATTGAGAGAATTGACGAGACCTGTAAAAAATCTTTCTGCTCCTCCAGTTTCCCGATTGAGCATACGTGGTACTACAACTGCAATTTTATAGCTACTCATGTTTATAACCTACAATTGCATAATCTTGGCAACCATAAAAGTAATGATTAAAGCGTTGGGCTAAATCTTCACCTTTGACTTGTTGATTCTCTGGATATGGATGTAATTTCATCACTTGGATATTACATAAACCAGATATTTCAGCCATAAACCGAATTGTAGCGCTAGGTAATGGATGGTGATGGGTGGGATCTAAATAAAAATTATTGCTACCTACCAAAATGTTCTCAGGATTGGGAGTTTCAAAAATTACTAACCCCTGGGGTTTCAACACCCTGACTGTTTCTGCAAATAACCGCATCAATACTTTAAAGGGTAAATGCTCAATAATATGAAATCCTGTGATAGCACCTAAACTGTTTTCTGGTAAAGTTTGTAAATAATCGATGGCATCTGCGGCCATAACATCCAAGGCTCTGGCTTGACATTGCTCTATCATCACTCTATTGATATCTATACCTTTAGATATATATCCAGAGTCCCTGAGTAATTCTAACCATTCACCCCGGCCACAGCCTACATCTAAAATAGGTGCGTCTGGTGTACCAACATTGCCTTGTTCAATCAGAGGTAAATATACTTTTAATCTATTCAATATATCTTCATGGCTACCCCGGAAATAATCTTCAAAAGCAACATAGAAAGCATCTAACAAATGTTCATCTTCATTGACAAAGGTTTGCATCTGTTCTTGATCAAAGGGTGCGGGTAATCGTCGCCGTGCTTCGTCGAAAAATAATCCTATTAACCGCTTCTGCTGCATGAGATCATTTTTCACATAGCTGTCATTTCTGATATAATTCTCACGGGTGGTTTGTAATTGAGTATCTACTGTTTGTAGGCGCTCATGGGTGGTTTGTAATTGAGTATCTACTGTTTGTAAATGTTCATTAAGTTGTGTTTTTAAGCTAGAGATTTCTGCTATTAATTGTCCGTTAATAAATACAGATTCTCTGAGAGCTTGGAGCAAATTAAAATTTATTTCTCTTTGGTCTTTAAAGAGAAAATTTAATAACTTTAAAGTGGCTTTTTGGAACTTTTTGCTCAGATTAAAAGGAAAGCGGTTGAGTTTATCAGGCCACTTGGTGCGGGTATATGCCCTATCCTCAGCATTTTTGAGGAAAGATTCAACATAACTCAAGTGTAATGTCAGATTACTTGTATCTGTATTAGATGATTTGATCACTCGTTGAGGTTGACCCTTGGGTTTAGCCACCTCATGGCGGATCTTGGCCATTAATTCATCAACGTTAATTTCGGGATTGTTTTCTCCGATCATGGCTCAAAGGTTGTTTTATAACTTTATTAGAGAAGTAACACCGGAACGGTGAGTAAAGGGGAAAGCAGCAAAATCAATTTTCCTCCTCTTCCAAGGGGAGGGTTAGGGTGGGGTCAAACGATATTTTATACAGTAATCATAATTTTTAAAACATCCTTCTTTCAACAGATATAACTAAATTAGGATGTATTCTATCATCACATAAACAGTGGCTAACAGTGTTTAAAAACTAGTTCTAGCTTTCCCTTAAAGATAGCTGTAGTTTGACTGTATCATTTCTGGGTAAAATTTCAGCAATTTTGGGTAAATTTTGGCAGCATTTAAGTATTATTCTCAACCATCACCATGGCCTTTGACTGGACTTAAGTGATGAGAAGGTTAATTTAATTCCCCCCCAGGGCTTCATGGTAATCTGTAAACAATACATCCCCAGCCCATTGGCTTAACACTGTAGCTAAAATATCCAAAAACCACCCGTGAGACGGGACTCTTTTTTTTTACAAGTTATTTAAGCAAGTTACTGGTTTATTGTTTGAACTAGTGGAACCACCCCCAGGAGCTACTAATTACCAATTTGAGCCTGTGGAAGTCAAAGAAACTTCCTTCCCCATTGATAGAGTATTTCTACCCACCCACGATGATGTAGATTATCAGGTAGTATTTTTAGCTGAGGTAAAGTTTCAAAAAGATGAAGATTTGTATTTTGGTTTCTTTTCAGAATTATCTCTGTTTTTGTACCGTCACCCCATTCGTTATGATGACTGGGTAGGGATGATTATTTTTGGCTCTCGCAATTTAGAAACCAGTAATTTAAACATTCATCGTTCCCTGCTGTTGGGAGGATAAATACACCGAATTTATTTAACAGAAGCCATAGACACCGCCAGGTTTTTACTCACACAAGCACAGCAATAGTCACAAACAGCCATAATAGATTTAGTCACAACAATTATTATTTACAAGTTTAAAAACTTAAGTAGAGAGTAAATTGTCTCTATGTTGGGATTGGATTTGGTGGAACCTGGAGGTATACGGGAAGCTAAGGAAGAAGGTTTGGAACAGGGTCTGGGAGGGGGAAGCTTAAAGGAAGCTTTATCCTTGGTGATGGGGTTATTAAATCGTCCCTTGGGTGAGGTTTCCCCCCAGTGTGTATCACAGATACAGGGGTTATCTTTGTCACAGATTGAGAC
This sequence comes from Umezakia ovalisporum Ak1311, assembly GCF_029891685.1. Lineage (NCBI taxonomy): Bacteria > Bacillati > Cyanobacteriota > Cyanophyceae > Nostocales > Nodulariaceae > Umezakia > Umezakia ovalisporum. The sequence continues at coordinate 68,673 of NZ_JANQDJ010000067.1, forward strand.
TTTGGGTGAGGACTTGCTAGACTTTACCACTGTGGCTGATTTGCAAATATGGTTACAGTGTCATGTGTAGTTGACCAGTCACATACCGGATTTTTATGAGAAATCCGGTGTTTTGGGCATTATAATCAGAAAACGCTATTAGTAATCAGTTGTGAGTGAGGATTAATTAGTGGGAATTATGGGACACCCAGGGAAGCTGAGGAGTATACTGCCAATAAATCAGCAGTTAAGGGCTAAGTTCGATTTACTCAGAACCCTAGTCAGGCGAGATTTAGAAGCCCGGTATAAGGGGTCAATCCTGGGGAATTTGTGGCCCTTGGTGAATCAGCTTTCACAGTTACTAATTTATACTTACGTATTTGCCATTGTCCTGAGAGTTAAGTTAACCCTCACCAGCCTACCGGAAAATAATTTTACCTTTGGATTGTGGTTATTTGCGGGCTTGCTTCCTTGGATTGCTTTTTCTGGAGGACTCATCCAGTCCTCTGGTTGCGTGGTAGGACAGCCAAATTTAGTTAAAAAGGTAGTGTTTCCCCTGGCTTTATTACCCTTGGTACCAGTTTTATCCACGTTTATTGAAAGTTCTTTTGGTTTAATGGCGCTGATTGTATTTGTAGCTATTCAAACTCACACATTACATCCTACCCTGGCGCTGTTACCCTTAGTTTGGTTAACCCAGTTGCTGCTTACTACTGGTTTGGGTTACTTAGCTGCGGGGTTGACGGTTTTTTTGCGTGATGTTCCCCAAACCCTGGGGGTAGTTTTAAATATCTGGTTGTATCTAACACCAATTATTTATCCCGCTACTTCAATTCCCCAAGGGTGGCGCAATTGGGTATTTTGGTTAAATCCCCTCACCCCCATCGCCGAGGTATATCGTGATTTAATTTTAGTGGGAAAGGTGCAACATTGGGGAGAATGGGGAATTGCTAGTGTAGTCGCCTTGATTATATTTGGTTTTGGGTTTACCGTTTATAAAAAGCTGCGTCCGGCTTTTGCTGATGTCCTGTAGCAAAGTTTTTACCAATTAATTAGGATGGTATGGGTGAGGAAATTGCCATTTCACTAAAGAACATCTCCAAGTCTTACAAGCGTTATCCTCGTCCAGTAGATAAGCTCAAGGAAATTTTACTACCCAATAAAAACTACGCCCAGGAATTTTGGGCGCTCCGGGATATTAACTTACAGGTTCCCCAGGGGGAAACTCTAGGAATTATTGGTCAAAATGGTTCTGGTAAAAGTACACTCTTACAAATTATCGCCGGAACCCTCACCCCCACTACAGGTGAAGTATTTGTGAATGGTAGGGTATCCGCCCTCCTAGAACTAGGTAGCGGGTTTAACCCAGAGTTTACTGGGAGACAAAACGTATTTTTTAACGGTCAAATTTTAGGCTTAAGTCGAGAAGAAATAACAGCTAAGTTTGATAACATAGAAGCTTTTGCGGAAATTGGGGATTTTATTGACCATCCTGTGAAGACTTATTCTAGTGGGATGGTGGTCAGGTTAGCTTTTGCGGTGGTGGCTCATACAGAACCCAGTATTTTAATAGTAGATGAAGCTTTAGCCGTGGGGGATGCAAAGTTTCAAGCTCGCTGTATGAAGCGAATTCGTCAACTCAAAGAACAGGGCGTAACTATATTATTTGTTTCCCATGATGCCAGTAGTGTGAAAATGTTATGTCATAGCGCTATGTTGATGAATTGTGGCAGGATGCTAGAAATAGGTACTCCTAATGATGTAGTTAACCATTATATTGCCTTATTAAGCGCAGATGATGAGCCGGAAATAGAAACAAGAATCACCCAGACATGCCAATTAGTTGACAATCCTGATAATATAAGTCAAAATAATCACTATAAAAATCTAAGTAGGCATGGTAATCAGCTAGCAGTCATTCAAGAGGTAACTATTCTGGATTACCAGGGTGAAACAGTCACCAAGTTAGAAACAGGTAAGAGTTTTGAAATTAATATATTAATTCTAGCCCAAGCAGAACTTTCTGATTTAGTTGTTGGTATATCCTTAAGAAATCTCATGGGTTTAGTAATTTATGGCACTAACACCCACTTACAGCAGACTAAATTACCGAATATTCCACAACATCAACAATTACAAGTAGTGTTTCAACTTCCCTGCTTAATGAATAAGGGAGTTTATACCATTACCGTGGGTATACATTCCGAAACAGGAGTAAGTTATGACTGGGTGGATGAACTAATAGTTTTTGAAGTCTATAACGGTAGTTCCTGTGATGGCTTCATAGATTTAAAATCTTGTATTAAATTCAATCTTTGCCAAAACTCTGTAAATCCAGGAAAGAAAGAATAGTTACAGTGTCAAATATTATTTGACCCCTCCCTCACCCTGGGGAGGGTGAGGGAAAATGTCATGAGAATTAGCGCTGAAAACTAATCAAACAACCTGTGATATTCATCCTTCTTGATTACATCAAGAAGGATTTTCCTTTTTTTTATCGGGTAAATTATGACTAGGAGTGTTAGAAAGTCTATCTAGAGATAGATGACAAATGACAAAAAATAATATTTTACTCCCTTACTAAGAAAAGCATTATTGTCTAATATCCATATTTTACCTAGGTTTCGGGAATTTTGAATCCCGATCCATGGACATAGGCATCCGATCACGAGTATTCAATGAATATCCATCTAAAGATGGATGACAAGAGCCAATACAAATTTAAATATATCTCTTTAGATGGATGAAAAAAAAAGCAAAATGTTTGATGATGTCCCATGGCAGCATTTTATACTCATCCACAAATAGTGCTGTGGCATTATTTAACATAAGCTGTATGTAGCCTATGTAAAGCTAAGTATGTTTTCTTACAGGTGTGATGTTGTGTTTTATCCAACTTCAAAGGAGTGAAAATCCAAACTTATGACAGTCGAAAATATCAATAATATCCAGAGCCTGTATGTTGCCCTCCTTGGTAGAGAAGCAGAACCAGAAGCCTTTGCTTTTTGGACAAGGCGGTTAAATCTCGGTCTATCTTCTCTCACAACGTTGGCCACGGAGCTGACTAATTCACCAGCAGTACAAGCAAGAATTGCTAGTTTTACCTCTGGTGAATTTATTGAGTTTATCTACAGCAACGCCTTTGGTCGAGTAGCAGATTCAGGTGGTAAAGCTTTTTGGGTCGGGAGATTAGGCGCATCACCCACCGTAGATACACAAGCTCAAGTAGTTCGTGATATTATTGCTTCAGCAGCATCTGCTGATAAAGAAGCTCTAAATCGTCGAGTTGAGACTGCTAAGAATGATACCTATCGCTCACTTGTGCAATCCCTTTATGTAACATTGCTCGGTAGAGCAGCAGATGCAGGGGGTCAGGCTTTTTGGGTTTCTCAGCTGAATGAAGGTAAATCTATCGCTGATATCACCGCCAGTATTATCGGTTCAGAAGAAGCGCAACAAAGATATACTGGGCTGATTAACCGTGAATTTGTCGAGTTGCTCTACAGTAGTGCTTTCGGACGCGTTGCAGACGAGGGAGGTAGGAATTTTTGGGTTGAAAGAATCAACAATTCCTCCAGAGCGGAAGTTGTTCTAGAAATATTAGAGGCTGCTGCTCCCAATAGTCGAGATCGGGAGGTTTTGAACAATAAGGTAGCCGTTGCTCAAGGTCTGACTGATAACTTCCAAACACCCTTTACCCTAACCACCAGTTCTGATGAAAATCTTGTAGGTACTGCTGGTAGTGACGTGTTCATTGGAGACAATGGGAACCAATTTTTCGCCACTGTTCAAGTAGGGGATAAGATTGATGGTGATGCTGGTACAGATACTTTCGAGTACTATTACGCTAATAGGGTTTTACCCACTCTCCGAGGTATTGAAAACGTTGAATTAATCAACGCTCAAGGCGGAAATATTGACTTTAGCTCTCTGGCTGGTTCAGGTCTAGAAAGAGTTACTGTCAAGTTTAATCCGGGTTTTAATTTGACCGTTACCGGACTGCGGGATGTTGAACTTGGTATTGATAATGTCACTAATGGTCCTATCACTGGTAACTTTGGTAATGGAACGGTTGCGGCTGTTTCTATGACTGATTTTTCAACAAGCCTGACAATACAAGGTAATCGGGTCGAGACTGTTAATCTGAGGTCGGAAAGTGAATTTGACGATGGGGTTAATACAATTGATGGTGGAAGTCTACCAAACGATGCAACCCCAGCAGATATACCCGTCAGAAACATCAATATTAGCGGGGATGCAGGGCTAGAAGTTGTCACCCAAATTACTTTAAACCCCACTGCACAGACAACTGTTAATGCCTCTGCTAACAGTGGCGGTGTAGAATTAACCTTTAATAACGGTAGGGTTAACTTCACAGGTAGTTCCGGTGATGACACTATTGGGTTTGTGCTTGCCAACTTTGATACTCAGGACAGAGTTAGTGGTGGTAATGGTACAGATACATTACTATTGAGGGGTGATTTTAATGTTGTTATGAACAACACCAACGCTCCTTTACTCAATGCTGTTAACGCAGCTCAGAACACTGAAATCTTGCGCTTGCAAGGAAATATAGTTGTTAACGCACCTACTGTAACAGTAGACGCTAGCAGAATTACTGCTGTTGACAGATATGAGTTTGCCGCTAACACGGTTGACCTCAGCAATGCTGCTGCTAATGATAGGTTCACCCTAGATGGTACAGGAAGATTAAACCTCCGAGGAGCAGCACAAGCAAGTGTTGATTTGACCTTAGAAAATTCACCTCCAATTCTGGGTTTAACCTCTGACAGATTTAATAATGCTACTGTTGCCGGTAGAAATGTTATCACCAGACTAGTATCTGATGTTGATGGGTTAACAATTAACGTTTTAACAAGTCCAACAGGGGCTGATGCTTTGGGAACTCAAGAGAGAGCTTTAACCATCGGGGGAATTGAGCTTCCAGAAGATGCTGAAAACGGTGTTACTATTGATGCTAGAATCTTCACTGCGGACTTGAATGCCACTGGTACTGCCTTAGATGACACATTCATATTCAATGCAGGGCGATTCTTTGGGCGCAACGGAACTTTCCAAGGTGGGGACGGAACAGATACCTTAGAACTTGTAGGCGCTAACATTGCAGCTGATTTGACAGCTACAGGTAATGCTCAACTACCCGATAATGTCGCTGTCATCAATAACCGTGCTCAAGGTATTGAAATCCTGCGCTTGAATGGAACTACATTGACCGCAGATGCTGGGCAAATCACCGGTATTAACCGCTTTGAATTTGTAACTCCAGCAGCTCCAGCAGGTAATGTTACCCTCCGAGGTGCTGATCAAAATGATCGAATTAGCTTGGATAATACAGGGACATTAACCCTTCAAGGAGCACAGCAACGGGTTAACTTAACCTTAGATCAAAACATCCCAACTCTGACTTTATTCTCTGACCGGAATAATAATACCAGTGTAAGCACCACTCCCAATCGAATTGATACCCTAGAATATGGTAACGAGGCGTTAATTATCAATGTTATCAGATCAAGAAGTGAGCCAGGTAGAGATGGATTGGGAAATCAGGACAGAAACCTGATCATAGCAGCCCCCACACTGCCGGAAAATGCTCGCCAAGGTATCACAATTGATGGGTCTGGTGTTGGTGAACCTGCCTATACTGGACAGTTAACAGTTACTGGTACTGCTCTTAATGATACTTTAACAGGTGGTGATGGTAATGACACCTTAAGAGGTGGTGCTGGTAATGACACCTTAACAGGTGGTGCTGGTAATGACACCTTAACAGGTGGTGGTGGTAATGACACCTTAACAGGTGGTGTTGGTAATGACACCTTCATTTATACATCTGCTGCTGACTCGAACAGACAAACTTTTGATACTATTGCTGGCTTTACGGTAGCAATCCCGGGAGTAGGAGGAGCTGCAGCAACACGACAAGACCAGATTGACCTGAGAGCATTAAACCTTACTGCAGATGACTTTGCAGGACAAGTTGATGTTGATGTCCCCCCTGCGGGTCCGATAGCGGATGCTGCAAATAATGCAGCCACTCTCATAGGTGCTGATAGGTTTGGTTACTTTAATTTGGGAGGTAACACTTTCATCCTGGCTGCTAATGCAACACCTGATCTCACAGATGATTTATTCATTCAACTCAATGGTGACTTGGCTCTAAGCACAGCAGATTTCATTCTTGCGTAGATGAATAGGAACATACCTTTTTCATAAGTTTTTCTAGGGCATAATCAACTTATGCCCTTTTTTTTGTCAGAATTAGTACTCATATCCCCGAGTTCTGACTATGATCTTATTAGGTAGTGATAAATTTTCGTAGAAGTCGGGGATATTACCCAGCAGAGTCAACATCCCCAGTGAACACCCATCGCCGCCATCGCCCCTACCACAAAGTGCCATCGCCCACCCCGCCAGGGGTTAGAAACCCCTGTTTAATAGCTTAAGTCGGATTTATCGGACTGAGTGTTAAATACTCATATCCCCGAGTTCTGACTATAATCTTGTTAGATAGTCATAAATTTTTGTAGAAGTAGGGGATATTTTCCGTAGGAAAACTCACCCAAATAGGTCAATCATGGCTCAAGCACTCCTGAAAACCAAACCAGTAACTTTTCGAGAGTTTATAGATTGGAAACCAGCAGTAAACCGCTATGAACTAGATAATGGGGTCATAGTTGAAATGAATCAACCCCAGGGAAACATGAAGATATAACTTGTTTTTTAAATGAAAAAATTACTGCTGAATATCTGCGTTTAAACTTACCCTATGGTATACCCAAGACTGCTTTAGTCAAAGCATTCGCGAGTGAATCAGCTTAGTTTCCCGATGTTTTGGTGTTGAATCGTTCCAACTTAGTCAATGAACCATTATGGGAAACACAATCAACAGTTACTCAATCTCCAGAAGTGTTGAATCCTGCAATAAAAATTTACAATTTTTGCGTTTTACCCAGATAAAGTTCATTGTCTATTAAGAATAGAGTCATTAATTGCTCAAATTTTGTATCACCGATGCACAACTTGGACAGTCAACAGTGAACCTCAATCTCCATCTATATCTTTAGTATATGAGATTCCTGTGGGTTGGATTGTGACTTTTTATTGATTGTCAAAAGGAAACTCTTTTCCCTCATACCCCAAATTTATCACCCCAGGGACACCGATTCAGCTAAACTGAGACTTGGTTTATTGAATTGTGACTAAGTATGGAAATTGGACAAAAGGTTAAAGTTTTTCGTCTGCGGGACCGCGTACCTGCTACCATTGCCAAAAAACTGGGACAAATAGGCATTATTCAAGAGTACAAAGTCACCGATGGTAAGGGAATTGGTGTAGTGGTACTGTTTGACGACAATTCTTCCACTTGGTTCTTTGAAGATGAAATCAAACCAGTGTAATAGATCAAACTCAACGCGGAAGCTAAGAGTATTTGCCGAGTGCTAAGTTGGAGTTGAAAAGATTGGCGCTGAAAATAGGAATCAAGTAATGTCCCTGATATTGACATTTTTGGGCAAAGGCGGTGTAGAACACACAAAAATAGCGATCGCCGCCGCCAAGTTATTGGCAAGCCAAGGCAAGCGTGTGCTTCTAGCAGGGTTTGCAGAACCAGTTTTACCCATGTTACTGGAGCAAACCCTGAATCCTGACCCCCAGGAAATTGCTCCTAATTTAGAAGTTGTGCAATTTCAATCGTCTGTATTGCTAGAACGCAACTGGGAAGAAGTGAAAAAACTGGAGGCGCAATACCTCCGCACGCCCATTTTCAAAGATGTTTATGGTCAAGAACTGGTAGTATTGCCAGGGATGGACAGCGCCCTGTCCTTGAATGCTATCCGCGAATATGATGCCAGTGGCAAATATGACGCGATTATCTACCATGGCACAGGTGATTCCTTTACCCTGCGAATGTTAGGGATGCCAGAATCTCTCAGTTGGTATGTGCGGCGATTTCAGCAATTATTTGTCAACTCTGATTTAGGAAAGACTATTGCGGAATCGCCTTTAGTACAGACGATAGTTAACAGCTTGTTTAACATCAACTGGACAGCAGATAACTTTGCTCTCCCCACCAACCAAGTAAATAATTTTTTAGACAAGGGAAAAGCAGCCCTTGGAGATCCTCGTCGCATGGCCGCTTTCTTGGTGACCACAGCAGACCCCCTAGAAGTGGCAAATTCCCGTTATTTGTGGGGTAGCGCTCAACAAATCGGTTTAACTGTTGGTGGTGTGATTGTGGTGTCACCCACAGCCCAAGTCAACCTCAGCGAAGAATTTACACCTCTTCCTGTCAGTGTTGTTCTCCCATCTCCCAGGGGGGAATGGCAACCTTTGATAGATGCACTACCTAACTTTGTAGAACAAGCACTACAAGCTCCCAAACCAGTGGAAGTTGACGTCCACAATGGTCAAGTACGCTTATTTTTGCCGGGATTTGATAAAAAGCAAGTCAAACTCACCCAATATGGCCCAGAAGTTACAGTAGAAGCAGGAGACCATCGGCGTAATCTCTTCCTTCCTCCCGCACTAACTGGCAGACAGGTTAGTGGAGCGAAATTTCAGAATAATTATTTGATAATTTCTTTTTAAACACTAGGTACTGGGGATTGGGTACTGGGTACTCAAAAACATCTTTGCCCATTCCCTTTGCCTCCTCCCCACTTCCTACTTTCCATTCATAAGTCAGTCTGATGTCAGAATCAACTCCTACTAACCCTAATTCCCAACCAACAGAAGCTATGGCTTCTGTTTCACAGAATCAAGAAATCACCGCAGTTGACCACCGTAACGCCAAAACTCGCCAGTTGCTAGGCATGAAAGGAGCCGCACCAGGAGAAAAATCTATCTGGAAAATCCGCTTGCAACTGATGAAACCCATTACCTGGATTCCCCTGATTTGGGGTGTAGTGTGTGGTGCTGCTTCTTCGGGTAACTATACCTGGACTTGGGAAAATGTCTTGAAGGCAGCAGCTTGTATGCTTGTTTCTGGACCTTTACTCGCAGGTTATACCCAAACCTTAAACGAATATTATGACCGTGAAATTGATGCGGTCAATGAACCTTACCGCCCCATTCCCTCCGGCGCAATTCCCTTACCTCAAGTAACTACACAAATTTGGATTTTGTTAATCTTAGGAAATGTCGTAGCCTTCACATTAGATACTTGGGCAGGTAATCAATTTCCCACAATCACAACTATAGCTATACTGGGTTCATTTATTGCCTACATTTATTCAGCACCACCATTAAAGCTAAAACAAAACGGTTGGTTAGGTGGTTATGCTCTTGGTGCTAGCTATATGGCTTTTCCTTGGTGTACTGGTCATGCTTTGTTTGGCGAACTTAATTGGAAAATTGTGGTCATCACCGTGATTTATAGCTTGGCTGGTTTGGGTATTGCCATTGTCAATGATTTTAAAAGTGTCGAAGGCGATCGCCAGTTCGGATTAAAATCATTACCCGTAATGTTTGGTGTCACCACAGCAGCTTGGGTCTGTGCAGGGATGATTGATGTATTTCAAGCTGTGATTGCAGTTTATCTCATCACTATTCACGAAAACTTGTATGCAGCAATTTTGCTGTTGTTAATCATCCCACAAATCACTTTTCAGGATATGTATTTCCTGCGTGACCCTCTAAAAAATGATGTTAAATACCAAGCCAGCGCCCAACCATTCTTGGTCTTAGGAATGCTTGTAGCTGGTATAGCCATGGGTCATGCTGGCGTTTAACTAGATAGTCATGGTCCCTGAGTGGACTTACGCTATTCTTTAGAAAATACATCCCCACACCATGGGCCTTGCACCCAAGCTCAAATCAAAATAGCCCATGGAAAGGAGTTTTATTTTTTACAAACTATTTAAGCAATTTCCCGGTTTATTGTTTAAGCTAGTGGAACCCCTCCAGCAGCTACTAGTTACCAATTTGTTCCCATCATTCCAGAGAAAAGGGGTAAGGAACACAGTCTGCCAATTTGTCCCTCTGTAGTCAGAAGTTAGCAAGTAGGAGTTAGGAGTTAAGATACTTCTAACTCTGAATTTTAACTCTGAATTTTTATCAGGACTTACCGTGTTAGAATTGACAAATTTTTTCCTTCGTGGGACTCAACCATTATTAGTCCCTATTTGCTTTGTGACTGCTTGGACTGTAATTGTGCTCTTTGGTTGGAGTCTTTGGGTAGCAGCTCGAGATAGTGTCCACACAGCCAAGCAAATGCATCAAATTCCCTGTGCTAACTGCCAATTTTTTACTGACAACTACCGTTTGAAATGTACTGTACACCCATCTATTGCCAGCACAGAAGAAGCTATTGATTGTTCTGACTATCAACCAAAGACCAATCCTATGCTCTACTAGATAGGGAAGTTGAAAATTTTCAATCAAAAACCCACTGATGCTAGTTCAAAAACTTAACCACTGTCAAGAATTTATTGCTGGAGATAATACCATTCTGCGGGAACTGCTGCATCCCCATAAGCAGCCTCTGGCATTACGCTATAGCTTGGCTCATGCAACTTTACCTGTGGGGAAAACCTCTCAACCCCACTCACTTATTACTTCAGAAGTCTATTACATTCTGAGTGGACAGGGAGAAATGCACATCAACGACGAAGCTCAGACAGTTGAACCAGGAGACGCAGTGTATATTCCTCCCAATACACGGCAATTTATTCGCAATTCTGGTACCGAACCTCTGGTATTTATTTGTATTGTTGATCCCGCATGGCGTCAGGAAGATGAAACGGTTTATTAAAGTTTAACATCCCTTCCAAAAAAACAGACAAACCGACGAAGAACTGGGGCAGACTTAGTAGCCCCATCCTTTCATACTCTTTGTTTACTCAATATAATTAATTGATATTTTTTCTTAAACTTTCCAGAAACGGTGTAAACACTGCCACTAATTCCGGGCGACTCACCACAAGGGTGGGAAAAGAGCGATCGCTATAATCCTCCCCCGATAATAAAGGAAACGGTTCATTGTGGAGAGATATCCAACTACCACCAGCAGCCTGGACAATTACCCAAGCCCCGGCTATGTCCCAAACCTTCGGTGTGGCTTCAATACCACCTACCGCAGCTCCTGCCGCAACTGTGAGAAAGTTATAGCTAGCTACGCCCAGCATCCGAATTTTACAGGGAAAGCCCGGTTGAATCACTGAGGTGCTACGGGAACAGAGGTTAAAAAAGTGATTTTTACTGGGAGCATCACCACTGCTATGGATGAGCTTATGGTTAACAAATGCTCCTGAAGGCATTGTCAATCCTGATGAACCCACCCAGAAACCGTGAAAAGTTTGAGCCAGGGGTGGTACGTAAACATAACCAAAAACAGGAGTACCATGATACAGCAATCCCATAGAAATTGACCAAATGGGAAGACCCCTAGCAAAGTTGGTAGTGCCATCCAAAGGGTCTATGACCCAGCACCACTCAGTAACCGGAAAAACTTTGTTGCTTTCTTCGCTCAAAATGCCATGACCAGGAAAATGAGCGGTGATCCCCTCCTCAATTTCCTGATCTGCCCATTTATCAGCTTGTGTAACTAAACTACCATCAGCTTTTTGAGAAGCCTGCACTTGCCCAAAATCTTGCATCAGCTGCTGTGCCACTCTGGTGGTGGTTGTTTGGGCAAAGTCGAGAATTGTTGTCCAAAAATCATTCATGAATTAATTCTCGCCCAAAAGCGTTCCCTAACCAAGAAATCAATCTAAATCACTTTCTAACACAGAAGCCATCGCTTGTTTAGCACTGGTTTGAAATTCTTTAACGTTGACGCGGTTTAGGAACCAAATCGACACTACCATACCCACTGCTTCCAGAAAGAAAACCATTCCATAAGCTAGCTCTAAACTAGGTAAAAATTGACGGCCAACATCCAAAACAGTACCGCCCATCACTACAGCGATTCCCCTAGAGACAGATTGAGCTAATCCCCAAGCCCCAATAAAAGTACCTGCGGCCTCAGCTGCTGTGAGATCCAACATTAAACTAACGGCTGCAGTAGTTAAAAAACCGGTAGCTACACCAAACAATAACAAGCTGAATTTAAGAAAAGCTGGATTGGCTGTAAACCCTGATACGCCCAGCAATATTGCACATATCGCTACCATTACACAGCCTAGGCGTGCAGTTCTGCGCTTACCCAAATAAGGCACAACTAAAAAACCAGTGACAACATAGCCTATCAAGATACCCATACCGTAAAAAACATTCAATCTCGTGCTTTCCGCCAAAGACATCTTAAACACCTGACCACCATAAGGTTCCAAAATAGGGTCTTGCATAAATAAGCTGATGGTCATTACCAGCAAAAATGTGAAAAACAAACCTGTTTGCCGACTAGCTGTCAAAATTTTCCAAGCTCTACCCACACCAACGCTGTCTTCTCGATTCCTAGCGTCAGAACGACTAGAATATTGGGAATATTTTTTTTCTACACCTAATGTGGCAATGATTGCCAGGGCAAAAACCATAGCCGGAACCACAAAAAACAATCTGTTGACTGCTGTTTGTAAACTTTCTATGGGTCCTCCTGGAGTTAACTGTTTCAGTAAAATGGAACTAGTTATCCCCCCTACAATAATCCCCACCATCAGCATCGACCAAACAACACCAACGATTTGAGAACGGTTATTTTCTTGGGATATATCTACTAACAAAGCAGTAAAGGCCGTACTACTGGCACAAATTGCTAAACCATATATGGCAAAAATCAAAGATAGCAACCCTATCCAGCCGATTGTTTGGTTTGTCCATACCCAGCCGTTGTTGCTGTTAGCTGCTAAATTTAATTGCCACAATACTTGTATTGCTAAAAATGAAGCGATGGCAAATACTGCTGCTCCTACCCAAACATAAGCCGTACGATGGTAACCCCACATCGGTTTAAGGTCTGACATTTGACCGAACCAAATCCGGGCGGGTGAAACAAATGCAGGTAGTGCTAGTACTAAGGACACCAATGTTGCCGGAATTGCTATTTCTTGAATCATGACTCTGTTGATTACTCCCAGAATCAAGATTGACATCATGCTCAGTCCCATTTGAAACAAGCCCAACCGGAACATAGTGATTAAGTTCACTTGTACCACAGGCTGTAACTGACCTGATTCAGGATCGGGTAAAAAATTGCTAGTTGCCATTGCTACTTTAACCGCAAACACTACAGGATTTAGCCTTTAATTAACAATAAACCTTATCTTCACCAAGTCTGCCAATTTTCATGCAGTTAGCCAATGCCATAGCGATAAACTAGAAAAGTAAAGAAATGTAAATAAAATAAATATTCCCATATGGAAAGTATCGCAATAGGACAAAATGCCCTCACTGTTACACCCCTTTGTATTGGTACTTGGGCTTGGGGTGACAAAATATTTTGGAATTATGGCAATGGCTATGGTCAAGAACAATTACAAGAGGCTTTTGCAGCAGCATTAGAGGCTGGTATTACTTTCTTTGACACAGCAGAAATTTATGGTTTTGGGCTTTCAGAAGAATTATTAGGCAAATTCATGCAAACAGCCCAAAAACCTGTGCAAATGGCGACGAAATTTGGCCCTTTACCTTGGCGGTTTACAGGTCAATCTGTTTCAGATGCCTTAACCGAAAGTCTCAAACGCCTACAACGAGAACGCATTGAACTCTACCAAGTGCATTGGCCATTTGCCTTCTTTTTGAGTCAAGAAACCTTGATGAAAACCCTAGCCAATGAAGTGAAGCAGGGTAGAATTGCCACAGTAGGGGTGAGTAATTATTCAGCTACTCAAATGCGGGAAGCCCACCAAATATTGGCAGCCCAGGGAGTACCTTTAGCAGTGAACCAAGTGCGCTACTCCTTGCTGACCCGTCAAATTGAAAGCAATGGTATTTTGGCCACCGCTCGTGAGTTGGGTGTGACTATCTTGGCTTATAGTCCCTTGGCTCAAGGATTACTTACAGGTAAGTACACACCCGACCAAACTGAAATTCCCACTGGTGCGAGAACAATAGACCCGCGATTTAGTAAAGAAGGGTTACAAAAAATTGCCCCAGTAATTTCTTTACTCAATAGTTTGGGACAAAAGTACCAACGGACTCCTGCCCAAGTAGCCCTCAATTGGTTAATTGCTCAAGGGAATGTGATTCCCATTGTCGGGGTAAAAACTGCCGAACAGGTAAAACAAAATGCAGGCGCTTTGGGCTGGAGATTAAACAGCGACGAAATGGAGCAACTAGAACAAATTAGTGGTCCTTGGCTGAGTTGAAGTTATTAGTCATAAGTCTTTAGTAGATAGGTTTGACTAATAACTAATGACCAATGACTACCAACCAATGAGTTTATTCTCTAGCTGCATTTGAACCTAGCTTTTGATTGGTAGATGACACAGAAGCATCCCGGCGACTCCGGAGCTTAGGCTTTGGAGTACCTCGTCTGGTTTCATCTCCATCATTGCTGTCTGATTTGTTCCAAGAGGAACGGTTTCTGTCACCAGAAAGTTCTCCACTACGACGTTTGGCCAACTTGGGCTTGGAGGAGGGTGCATCGTCTTGGGGGTCTACCCCTGTTTGCAACCAAGCAGGACGAGTTTGATCATAAGCAATTTGTAATGCAGCAGCAGCGATGGCATGAGCATCATATTCTTGGCTCAGTTCACTGACTATGGACAAGAATGAAGCCAGGCGTTCCCCAGCTAAGGCTTCTTTGACCTGTCCTTGCAATTTTTGGATGTGTCGCGCTTCAATCTGAGCCCGTGTAGGAATTGACAGCAATTGCCAAGTTTGACGATTATGGCGCTCAAATGCTTGTTGTTTGCGCCGCTCAAAAGGTTGTACCAAAGAAATTGCTGTACCTTCTTTACCCGCACGACCAGTACGGCCAATGCGGTGAACATAGGTTTCGGCGCTATCTGGCAAATCGTAGTTAATTACATGAGAGAGTAGATCCACATCTAACCCCCGTGCAGCAATATCAGTAGCTACTACCCAGCGAACTTGACGATTACGGAACCGTGTCAATAGTCGCTCCCGTGCTTGTTGGGACAAGTCACCGTGGTATTCGTCAACGCTGTGACCAGCTGCTTGCAGTAGATTGGTGAGTTCTGCTGCTGTACGTCTCGTACGCACAAAGATTAAAGCTGTTTCTGGATCTTCCATTTCCAGAATTGGCTGTAATGCTTTAGCTTTTGTCCAGTGGCGGGGGATGAGATAAGCTACTTGGTTGATTTTGTTGGGTGTCGCTTTTGGCTGTTCAACGGTGACTGTTGCAGGGTTTCGCAAGAATTTATTCACAATCATGCGAATTGATGGTGGCATTGTCGCCGAGAATAAAGCGGTTTGCCGCTCTTTGGGGGCTTGAGATAAAATTTTAACTACATCATCAATAAAGCCCATGCTCAACATTTCATCGGCTTCATCTAAGACAAACCACTTTACTTGATCGAGTTTCAGACACCCCCGATCTAGTAAGTCGATCATCCGCCCTGGTGTACCCACAACCATGTGAACACCACGTTTGAGTTGCATCATTTGGCGTTCAATTGATTGACCACCATAAATTGCTAGAATCCGCAATCCCTCATTGCCTGCGAATTGGTTGATAGCATCGTGTACTTGAATTGCTAACTCACGGGTTGGAGCTAGTACCATTGCTTGTACGGCTTTTTGATTAACATCCAACCGCTCTAAAATTGGCAGGGAAAATGCTGCTGTTTTACCTGTTCCAGTTTGAGATTGACCCACCACATCCCGACCTGCTAGCAGTTGGGGAATGGCTTGAGCTTGAATATTAGTAGGTGTGGTAAAGCCGATTGTTTCTAATTGCTCAACACGTTTTTCTGAAATACCTAATTCTTGAAACGAAAGAGTCATTAATTCTCCTAGATTTTGTTTTTTTTAGTTTTAGATTTGTAAATCCGACGGCAGTTGCTTATAAACAGCACTTGCATTCAGTAGTCAGATTTAATGCCTGTGTGTGAAACCCTCGTCTGAGGAAGGGTCCCACGAGGAAAGAAAGTCAGCAATGCCCCAAGGGCTTGTCGTGACTTCTCTGTGGTGGAAACGCTGCGTCATAACTGGCGTGATGCAGGCATACGCAGTGCTTGGACTCACCCTGATGCCTCTACTTTGGGTAAGCATTGACAACTTGACCGTAGAGGTCGTATGTATCAGCTGTGTGGATCGCTACGGGCACGATGGTTCCTAATTTTGCCTCCCCATCGACATATACCTGACCATCCACTTCTGGGGAAAACCTAGCTGATCGACCTATGAGCTTTCCACTTTCAGGGTGTTCTTGTTCAATCAGGACTTCAACGGTTTTGCCGATTTCCTGTTGATTTTTTTTACCCGCAATTGGCCCTTGAAGCGCCATTAATCTATGCCAGCGCTCATCCATTAGTTCCTGGGGTAACTGATTGGGTAGCTTGTATGCGGGGGTTCCTTCTTCTGGTGAAAAGGTGAATACACCAACATGGTCAAATTCGTGTCGCTGGACAAATTGTAGTAGATGCTCAAAATGCTTTTCTGTTTCTCCAGGGAAACCAACTATAAATGTTGTCCTCAGTACGGCATTTGGTAGGGCTGCTTTGATGCGTTCAATAATCCCATCATTTACTCGTCCTTGCCAAGGACGATTCATGGCGCGAAGAATATCTGGATGAGAATGTTGCAGAGGCAAATCTAGATATGGTAAGACGTTATGGGTTTCTTTGATTGCCTCTATCACATCTGGGGTCAGCCCGGTGGGATATGCGTAGTGCATTCTTATCCACGGTACATCTACTCGACCCAGAGCATGAAGTAATTCGGCTAACTTTGGTTTACCATAGATATCTAAACCGTAATTAGTCGTAATTTGGGAAATTAAAATAATTTCCCGCACCCCTTCACTAGCTAGCTGCTCCGCTTCAGCAACTATAGATTCAATAGTACGCGATCGCTGGTTTCCTCGCAGATGGGGAATAATACAAAATGCACAACGATAATCACATCCTTCGGCCACCCGCAGATAGGCAACACCTTCGGTTGTAGTACGATAACGGGGTGTAGTTTCGTCGGCAATATAGGTTGGTTCTGAACTAACCTCTTTGACCTGTTCTCCTTTTTCTACACGCTCAATTACACTAACAATTTTGTGATAATCACCAGTACCTACTAATGCCACTGCTTCCGGCAACTCTTCCAATAACTGCTCTTGGAAGTGCTGCGCCATACAGCCAGTGATGACCACTTTTTTGTTCGCTTCTGCCAGTTCTACTAAAGTTCTGACAGATTCCTCTCTTGCTGCTTCTATAAAACTACAAGTATTAACTATAACGTAATCTGCTAACTCTTCATTTGTATCTACACCGTACCCTGCTTCTACAAGCAGTCCCAGCATATGTTCTGTATCAATTCGATTCTTCTCGCAGCCCAAGTGCGAAATTGCAATTGTTGGCTTTTCACCCATATTTTGAAAACATTTTCTGTTCTTTGTAGTCTGATATCCAAGCAGCTGCGATTTCGCTCCTTGTAATACACACCTTTATACAGTTAAGGCTAGAGTAACAGGTTTCAATTGCCAGCTACCACCTGGGGATCAATGACATGGGTGTTTTCCAGCCATGTTATGATATTTGTAGTATTTAGTCTATTTCCCAGGGTAAACTCAGTACCTTTCAGTACAATTGACACTTATATTTTTTTAACAAATTCTCTGTTGGTATTTTTCATTACCGCAGGGTGTCTGTTGTTAATTTACCCATCGGGAAGCTGCCCAAAGGGCTTGTTGTGAGAAGTCGCTACCCTCAGGGAAATCGCGCCCCCTGCGTGTATTTCTCCGCAGGAGTACGACACCACGCCGAATAAAGCAATAACGCTACCCTTATGCTTAGGCTTTGCCGACGAAGATACGCAGGGGATATGCCCAAGCCAGGGGAAGCTGCCTCGCCTCTTTTGAGTGGCAAACTCCTCTTCTAGCCTAGTTTTATCTTAACATATCTTAGGGGAGGTTTTACAATAATTTCCATCCCAAGGGAGAGGTAGTAAGACAACCAAGTTCAAACACATTGTGACTAGTTAGTTAAAAGTTAAGAGGATCCAGCACCACCAGCAGGTTCCCGGACTTGAGGTGACTGGCGTTCAATAGTCAATAGTCAAACAATTTTGAATTTTAGATTTGCGATTTTAGATTGACTGCACCTAGAAGGGAATACAAATTGCGGATTTTAAATTGAGGATTGTTGATTTGTGCCGCAGAAAAGCTGCGGGGCTTGAACCAAACAATGGCACAGTTAAACAAATTCTAGACTCTCGACTGGTGAACACTAGACCCCACAAAGCGGATTAAAGACGTGGACTTATATCAGGTATTTAAAACTCGATCACCGATTATTGGCGTGGTTCATCTACTTCCACTGCCCACCTCGCCCCGTTGGGGAGGAAATCTCAAAGCGGTAATTAACCGTGCCGAACAAGAAGCAGTAGCCCTAGCCAGTGGCGGGGTAGACGGCATTATTGTAGAAAACTTTTTTGACGCACCGTTTGCCAAAAACCAAGTAGACCCGGCAGTTGTAACTGCTATGACTGTGGTGGTACAAAGAATCCAAAATTTGGTGACTTTACCCATAGGTTTAAATGTTTTGCGGAACGATAGCAAAAGTGCAATGGCCATTGCAAGCTGCGTGCGAGCAGAGTTCATTCGTGTCAATGTTTTGACAGGGGTGATGGCCACTGACCAAGGATTAATTGAAGGAGAAGCCCATGAATTACTCCGTTATCGGCGAGAATTGGGCTGCGATGTCAAAATTATCGCTGATGTGTTGGTAAAACACGCTCGTCCGTTGAGTTCCCCAAATCTCACAGTTGCCGTGAAAGACACAATTGAAAGAGGTTTAGCAGATGCAATAATTTTGTCCGGATGGGCTACTGGTAGCCCCCCTAACCAAGAAGACTTGGAACTAGCTTGTGGTGCGGCAAATGGAACTCCAGTTTTCATTGGTAGTGGGGCTAATTGGGAAAATATTGCTACACTGATGCAGGCGGCCAATGGTGTAATTGTTTCTAGCTCGCTCAAACGCCACGGTCGAATTGAGCAACCAATTGACCCGATTCGCGTCAGTCAATTTGTGGAAGCCGCCCGTAGTCGTGGAAATTCTCCAGGTGAGATTCAGTCTGTTTCTGGCCCTATGAAAATACATTCCTAGGGGACTGAACAAGTCAAAAGTCAAAGAAGTACAGTCTTGGCAATGACTAATGACTAATGACCAATGACCAATGACCAATAGTAATTTATGATTCGCCGCCGTTCTACTCCTTGGATTCACAAATGGTCGCGTCCATTGATTGCCGCGATCGCAGGATTTGGTGCCTTAACAACAGGTTATATCACCGTACAAAAGCTCACAGGAGGTAGTGCAGCTTGTGTGGCCGAAGCCGGCGCTAAAAGCTGTAATGATGTACTTTCCAGTCCTTGGGCAACCATACCAATTTTTGGCGGTCAGCCACTAGCTTTGTTTGGGTTTTTGGCCTATGTGAGTATGATGATTTTGGCTGTTGTTCCCTTAGTATGGAAACCCAGTGACAAAAATAGCCTTAAACAACTGGAAAACTCGACTTGGTGGTTGCTGTTGATAGGATCCATGGCCATGTCTGTTTTCAGTGGCTATTTAATGTACTTGCTGGCATTTCAAATCCAAGCCTTCTGTTATTACTGTATTGCATCTGCTTTTTTCTCTGTAAGTCTTTTAGTCTTGACGATTATCGGTCGTCTTTGGGAAGACATCGGGCAAATCTTTTTTACCGCTATTATTGTCGGGATGATCACCCTAATTGGTACTTTAGGTGTCTATGCTGGGGTCAATCCATCAGGTGCGACATCAGACTCAACTCCTGGAGAACCTCAAAAAATTAACTTTACTGCCAAAGAACAACCCAATCCTGCCTTTGGTTGGGAAATTACCACCACTTCCGGTGAAGCAGAAATTGAACTAGCACGCCATCTGTCCACCACGGATGCTAAGGAATATGTTGCCTATTGGTGTCCTCACTGCCACGAACAAAAACAACTCTTTGGTAAAGAAGCTTACCAGATTCTTCAAGACAATCAGATTACGGTGGAGTGTGCTGCTGATAGCCCTAAAGGTCAACCAAAAGTTTGTCAAGCAGCGAATATTACAGGCTTCCCCACTTGGATTATTAATGGTAAATCCTATAGCGGAGTCCAAAACCTTGACCAACTAGCAAAAATTTCTGGTTATACAGGTTCCAGAAACTTCAAGTATTTCAAATAATTACTGACAATTAGTCTTGTTTTCCATTAAAACTCGCGTTCAACATAGTCAACTGGTTGAGCTGTGGCCATATCATCTCCCAGTTGACTTTTTTTGCTATGGAATCCCAGTTACTTTGTGTCTTCGGTTGGAGGTGCGCCACATAGAAGATTTGTAAAGGCAAGATATTTTTTCTCTAGGTAGCTATTGATACGACAACAAGATTGTATTGAAATGTAACCTCTTTAGGAAGTTAATTTTTTAAAATCAGAGATTTCTGCCAGTGGCCTTTTTGT
This sequence comes from Umezakia ovalisporum Ak1311, assembly GCF_029891685.1. Classification (NCBI taxonomy): domain Bacteria; kingdom Bacillati; phylum Cyanobacteriota; class Cyanophyceae; order Nostocales; family Nodulariaceae; genus Umezakia; species Umezakia ovalisporum. Next base: position 89,194 of record NZ_JANQDJ010000067.1, read on the forward strand.
ACCAAGGTGTGGAGTTGCCAATCAGGATCTGGTTGAGGATAGTCTAGGCGATAATGTCCCCCACGGCTTTCAGTTCTAAACGCCGCACTTTTGAGAATTAAATACCCTACATCAAGTAAATTACGGGTTTCTGCCCAGAGTCGCAATTGCCGTTCTACATCTGGTATGTCTAAACTAACTGGTTCCTTAGGACTTAAATCGAGTAAAAATTGACTCAAAGGCAAAGCGGAAAAATCTTGTTGCCAAGATTCAACAGTAGCTATCGCATCTGCCAAACCTGACTGTTCCCGACAAATCCCCGCACTTTGCCAAACTAAACGCGGTAACTTGTCTCTAATTTTTTCTAACTGCGTTTTTTGGGTTTGCCATTCATCAACATCCGCACTAAATTGTCTGAATGGCAATGTTTGTATTTCTGAGGTTCCCATGGTGTCTGGAACAGATGGTGTTATGTCTGGCAGTTCAATATTAGCCATCTGTGCTCCAAACACAATACATTCCAGCAAAGAGTTACTGGCCAAACGATTAGCCCCATGCACTCCAGTGCTGGCGGTTTCTCCCACTGCGTATAAACCGGCAATACTCGTGCGATTCATCAAATCAGCAACAATACCACCCATCCAGTAATGGGCAGCAGGGGCCACAGGAATGGGTTCATGGAAGACATCAATACCCCAATGTTGACAAACTTTAACAATGTTGGGAAAGCGATGACTAATTCTCTCAGGGGGTATGGGGCGCATATCCAGCCAGACATGGGCAGTGGCAAGATCCATGGCGGTGCGTTTGAGATGGCTAAAAATAGCTCTACTAACTACATCTCTCGGCGCTAGTTCACCGGCAGGATGATAGTCAAAAGCAAAGCGCCGCCCTGTGTCATCAACAAGGTGTGCGCCTTCGCCGCGTACAGCTTCACTAATCAGAAAATGGTCTGCACCAGGTTTAGTCAGGGAAGTGGGATGAAATTGCACAAATTCTAAATCTCGGAGAATAGCCCCTGCTCGATGGGCGATGGCTACTCCATCACCCGTACTGACAGCTGGGTTAGTGGTTTGGGCAAATACCTGACCACCTCCACCGGTGGCTAAAACCACGGCAGAGCTTCTAATCCATGTGATTTTACCTTGATAAAATAAACTGATTCCCTGACATCTTCCTGTTTGGGGTTCTAGCCATAAATTCAAAGCCAAAGCTTGCTGGATAACTTGAATGTTTGGGCGGCGCAGTACTTGTGCTGCCAGGGTAGTGGTAACTTCTCTACCTGTAGTATCGGCAGTGTGGAGAACGCGATGACGAGAATGAGCGGCTTCCAAGGTTAAAGCTAAACCTTGACCGTTACGGTCAAAAGCTACTCCCAAGTTAACCAGGGATTGAATACACCGCGGGGCTTGTTGGGCTAGGAACTCTACCGCCTGGCCATCGCATAAACCCGCCCCTGCTTTCAATGTATCTTCAATGTGTAATGAAGGCGAGTCTTCTGGGGCTACGGCCGCAGCAATGCCTCCTTGGGCCCAATCACTGGCGGACAAAGACAAAGTTTCTTTGGTGATCAAGCCGACTCGCAAGTTTTCTGGTAGACACAGTGCTGTGTAAAGTCCAGCAGCGCCAGCACCGACTACTAACACATCAAATTCACTAGAAATATCTATTTGAGCCAATGTCAAACTATTTTGAATTTTGGATTTTTGATTTTGCTAAGACTCCACCAATAAATCTCACAGATGTTAGCATCAACGAACTATTGGTGATTGGGCTATGGATGGACAAGGGGATCATCCCCCATTGCCCCATGCCCAATTTACTTGTTATTTATCTGTAGATACCGTTGTTAAAGCGATCATCCCCTTCGTTAAAAACAGTTTCTGATTTGGTCACAGCGAAGTTCTCGAAGTTACCTTTCAAAGTTTCTTTTTGGCGATCGCTTAATCCGGGGATTTCCAAGACATCCTCTACTTTGCTATAAGGAGCATTGAGTATAATTTTCCTCGCTAAAGTGGGGTATAGCCCTGGGTACTGTTGAAAAGCTCGGATGTTGGTATTATTCAAATCAATTTTTTTACCGAATTCTGTTCCTAACTTAGCGTCAGCTCTATTCTGTCGCGAAATTTCCGAAACTGGAACTTCTGCAAAAGTAATACTGTTGATACTGGCTGCTGTGGCTATGTGAGTTGTTCCCAGCCATCCCCAACAACCCAGCACCAAGCTAAATACTGTTAATAAACGCACCAATGTTTTCACGATTTTTCTCCTTGTTTCTATAAGACTGAAATCATGACGTTAAGCCAAATACTATCAACTCTAAGCTGAATTGACACTAATGAGGTAAAGCACACCCATCAACACTGTGAACTTCTATTTAGTTTTTCCCTGAAAAAGAACAAGTTGAGTGTGACTACATCCCGGCTTCTTCACCTTGAGTTAATTGCTGATAGCTTAGTCAACACACAGCAGTGATCAAAAACTAATATACAGCGTATCAATACCCACAATGTTTGCTGGTTATGGGTTTGATACTATTTTTACAAAAAGTTATCTCTTCACAGCAGATAGTTGAGAAAAATTATTTATTACGTATTTTTTTCATACCATACTTATGTTGATTCAATTTTTAGGCTGCACTTGCAGCTATCAAGAACAGGCTATCTACCAAAATTGTACTTAATACTGCACCACTAAATGCGTACCAATGTTTTGATTTTGTACGTAAAGGTAATACTCCTGCCGTTAACAGCAATATGCCCAAAACTACTCCCCATCCTTGCCCCCATGGTGTTTGTACTTGCATTAAAGCAGATTGTAAAATTGGTGACACACTATCAGGTTCTACTTGCATAATTTGCCGCCAATAGGGCATCAAGTTTACTAGATAAAAATATACATCTGTCAAAACTGTACCGAGTAAAGAACCTAAATAAAACCAGTTACCAACTTTGCCCCAATTCCTAAGGAGACACCAACAAGCAAATGGTAGACCAATAGACTCTATCGGTAAATGCCACAAAGGTTCCCAACGTAGCCAACCCCAGTAAATCGCTCCTGCTAACCAACTCCAGCTAAAACCAAAGAGTATATCTCCCCAAATATAAGTTTTAGGACTGGACATTAAGGTAAAACTCAGCCAAACCCACAATACTGTGCTCACCACACTCAGAACTGGTAGCGAGCGCACCAATGGCGCTTCTATAAATACTGGTACTGATACCAGAAACACCGCCGCCGCAAATACTAACCAAATTTGTCGTGCATCTGTAGATATGGCTATGGAAGGAGATAAGGCAAGAAGTGTAGATTCTAATTCCCTAATGTTCTTTGGCTTAACTTCTGGTGCGGGTAAATCAGTGTTGATCACAGTAGTAGCAGTGGTGTGGGAAGACAAAATGTTATTAATCAAAGATTTTAATATTTGTTACTAAAGTTTACTTTATTTAAGATATCACACTTAAAATCCCCCCCAGGGGCATTTTTATTTTACTGAGATTTTGCCTAGAGTGGGGACTGGTAGAGAAAAATTTTCTTTATCTATGTCCATACCAACCGGGTAGTTTCTGAGGTTATTTTCCTGGAAGATCATCCAGAGGGGTGTTTGTGTAATTGGTTGTAGTCGAAGCGATCGCAGGTTAATTAAATGGCTTTATCAAAACGTCAATGGTTCATACTTTTAAGCACAGCATCTGCTATTTGCTCAATTGCAGCAGTTCCTACAAAAGTTTTAAGCAGTGAACCTCATCCAGGTTTGGACGAGGTACAGCAACAAATGAATATCTTGCAAGCTATTTTTTTAGGCTTTGTGCAAGGAATGACTGAATTTCTCCCCATTAGCAGTTCAGCACATTTAAAAGTTGTGCCGGTAATGCTGGGTTGGGGCGATCCGGGGGTAGGTTTCACGGCCATTATTCAGCTCGGTAGTATTGTCGCTGTGCTGTGGTATTTCTGGGATGACATGACACAAATTATCAAAGGAGCAATAAAAGCCATCACCCTGAAAGACTACGAAAGCCATGACTTCCAGCTATTTCTGGGAATTATTTTGGGAACAATGCCCATAATTATCTTTGGACTCTTAATTAAAAGATTTATCCCGGACTACGATAATTCACCCCTAAGAAGCCTAGCAGCCATCGCCATTGCGTCTATATTCATGTCCCTACTATTGGGATTAGCAGAAAAAATCGGCAACCGTCAACGAGACTTTCAGCATCTTTCCCTCAAAGATGGGCTATGGATGGGGTTAGCCCAATCATTGGCATTAATCCCTGGTGTATCTCGTTCAGGTTCTACTATCACAGGTGGGCTATTTATGAGCTTAGAACGAGAAACAGCCGCAAGATTTTCGTTTTTGTTAGGAATTCCCGCCATAACCATAGCAGGATTAGTAGAGTTAAAAGATTTCTTAGAAATAGGCGTAGCTAATGTAGCTATGGTTCCTATGGTTGTGGGAGTAATTTCATCTGGGATATTTTCATATATGGCGATCGCTGGGTTGATACAATTTCTCAAAACCCAAAGCACATGGGTATTTATTTGGTATCGTCTAATTTTTGGTGTAGTCATCTTAGGTGCTATCAGCACCGGGTTGTTGAAAAATAGTTAATAGTCATTGGTCATTGGTTTTCCTCATTCCCCAGTTGTCAGTTACTTCTTATGTCTACCATCCATCCTGCTCAAATTACTAAAGTATTACCCGATTCCATAGCTGCAGAAATAGGCTTTGAACCTGGGGATGCTATAGTTGCCATTAACGGCACAAAACCCCGTGATTTAATTGATTATCAATTTTTATGTGCAGATGAATTTCTGGAACTAGAAGTTTTAGACACGGCTGGTAAAACTCATCATATTGAAATTGAAAAAGATTATGACGAAGACCTGGGGCTAGAATTTGCCACAGCCCTATTTGATGCTTTAATTCAATGTAATAACCGTTGTCCATTTTGCTTTATTGACCAGCAGCCACCAGGTAAGCGTTTTAGCTTGTACTTAAAAGACGATGATTACCGTCTCAGCTTTTTATATGGTTCGTACTTAACTCTGACTAATTTGTCTGCAAGAGAATGGGAGCGTATTGAACAAATGCGCTTATCTCCCTTGTTTGTTTCTATTCATGCTACAGAACCTGAAATCAGAATTAGACTGCTGAAAAATCAACGTGCAGGACAAATCTTGCAACAAATTAAATGGTTTCAAGACCGAAGACTGCAAATTCACGCCCAAGTAGTCCTTTGTCCCGGTATAAATGATGGTCAACACCTAGAACAAACCCTCAAAGATTTAGCCTCTTTTCATTGTGGTGAAGTACCTGCTGTTGCATCAGTAGCGGTAGTTCCAGTAGGCTTAACAAGATTTCGTCCACAAGAAGACGAACTCATCCCTGTAACTAGGGAAAAAGCTCAAGAAGTTATTTCCCAGGTGAAAACTATCTCCCAGGAATTTCGCCAAAAATTCGGTTCCGGTTTTGCTTGGTTAGCCGATGAATGGTTTTTGATTGCAGGTGAAGAATTGCCCGGGGAAGCGGAATATGAAGAATATCCGCAAATCGATAACGGTGTAGGTTCTATTCGTTTATTTATTAAGCAATTTACATCTATAGCCTCAGAATTATTACCGGCAAAGCTTAATTATCCAAAAAAATTAACTTGGGTAGTTGGTAATGCGGTAGAAAAAGCATTTCAACCCATTGTACAACGTCTAAATGTTGTTGCGGGCTTACAAGTAAATATGGAGGCTTTATATAGTGATTACTGGGGGCAAAATATTACTGTTACTGGTTTAATTACAGGGCATGATTTACTTTTCCATCTCCAAGGAAAAGATTTAGGAGATGGAATTTTGTTGCCAAAAGTTATGCTAAAACATGGTGAATTAGTATTTTTGGATGATATGAGTGTTGCAGAAGTAGCTCAAAAACTCAAGACAGAAATCTTCCCAGTTGCTGGCATTGAAGAGTTGATAAATACTTGTATTTCTGAAGTTTTTATTGCTTAATTGGCATCAAAAAAGCTGGATTATTAATTTTAAATAGGCTAAATTACTATTTGATATTGATAGTTATCTAGTTGAGAAACTTATGTCTCATAATAAAAATAATATTCAATCGAATATTAATAAATCTTCTTCACGTTCAGGAGAAACATACTGGGGTAATGTAGAGGTTATGAAAGAGGGGGAAAGCTACAGAATTAGTCCTGTAGAAATCAAGCCTAGACATGCCATTAGACCACAAATCCATTATCACCGCAATGAACATTGGGTTGTGGTCTCTGGTGTAGCAAAAATAACTTGTGGAACAGAAGAAAAGTTACTGAATCGAAATGAATCAACTTTTGTTCCCACAGCTACTCTCCACAAGGTGGAGAACCCAGGACAGATTCCTCTGGTTATTTTAGAAATTCAAAATGGTGAGTATTTGGGTGAGGATGATACCGAAAGACTCTATGAACTGAATGTAGTCAAGCCTGGAAGGGACACTAAAAAAGTTTAACAACATCGGCGCAAGTCCCCATCTATAAGAATGTTGGGTGATGCTCAAGGGGGATGTTTCAGCAGCTTATTTGCAGTAGTTCACAACCATCCTTCTTGTTCTAGAGTTTCAATCAACTGCAAACCACGAGGATCACCTACGCCTAATAAGGAAGCTTTGGAGTCTTCCCGGACTCCCAAATCTTTGTCTTCGGCAAAGGCTTGAATGAGGGCATCGATGGCTGTGGCATAAACTATATTAGATGGCAATTCTCGGCACAATTGCCCAATTGTCCAAGCGCAGTTACTCCGCACAGCTGCCACTGGATCTTGAACTAAGGCTTCAATTAGTGGTGGTATAGCTCTCACAACAGCTTCATAACCCACATATGCCATCTGCGCTAAGGCACTAGCAGACCATAAGCGCACTGCGGAAATATCGGTTCTTAAAGCATCTGCTAAGGGCGCTAGAGAACGGCGATCGCGACAGTTTCCTAAAGCCCAAACTACACCCTTACGCACATAGCCATTCCAGTCTTTGTTTAGTTGCACAATTAAGGGTTCTACTGCCTCCAGGCTGGGATTGCGTCCAATTGCATAGGCAGCACTTACCCTCACCAAGGGACAGTTATCAGTTAACAGGCGAATTAAATTGGGGATAGCCCGTGTATCTTGAATATCACAAAAAGCACGAGCGGCTAGCATCCGTTGCTGGGGTTGATGATTTTCCAAAAGAGCTAGCATCACCTCTGGATCAGGCTTTGCCACTTCAGATTCAGCATTTACGGCTGCTATGTTATCTAGGGGGCTTTCTAGCTCCACCTCGGCATCAAGTAAGCTTAACTCTTCTTCGTCATACATATATCATTTAAATACCCTAGTGGGATTTAATTGAACCCCCATGCTAATCAATCAGAAACTGATAAACATTAGCTAAACTATTGTACACTTAATCGACACTGGAGATTCCTAGCTCGGAAGTGTGAGGATATTTATCTGTTATTGATGTTGGGGCAAAAAAAATAGTTTATGTATCACCTGATTGATTCCTATGCAAGGATTTCACCATCCATAAAGATTGGGTTTGATAACCTAAGTGATTGTAAAGATTTAAGGCTCCTGGGTTAGATGTAAAAACTTGCAAGCCAATTTGGCCATCGCCTCTTTCAATTGCCCAATTTTCCACATAGTTCATCAAGGCCGTACCAATCCCCCGCCGCCTATGTTCTGGCACAACGTAAAGGAGAAAAATGTGAGCATGGCGATAGCCCTGTACTTGGTCTATGGCATTTCCTACCCAAACACAGGCCACGGGGCTCTTGGGGGAATCTCTCTCACCCAAAAGCTCTACCCACCACAGGGGCGTATCCTCGCAGAAATATTGCTCAACAGTGCGCGCTAGATGACTAAAATCTTGCCGTGGAAATAGATCCTGGTAAGTTCTTTGCATGAACTTTACTAGCAGGAATCGCTCTAGTATTGAACCGCGACGAATATGGTAGCCCGGTAGCAGTTGCTCAGACAAACTCTGTTTCCGTTTTCTTGTTATTTTGTCCCCAGGGTAAGCAAAGAGAAGGAGAGCGACCCAGGTTGTGCCAGGGAAAATAATTCTTCCTGCCCATCTCCCCATCTTCCTATGTCCGCATTTTCTTCAATGGGTGCCGGTGCTGCCATATCAGAGGGTAAAAAAATGCGGGCACTGACTGCCACTAGGGCTAATGAAAACACCAACACTGCTAGTAGTGGGGCAATGTATTGACGAATAATGACCATTATGAGTACTTGTGTGAGAATTTAGGTGAAGTTTTATAAACTTTTCTTGACTTATTTTAGCTACTTTTGAGCATTGTTAACGTTGATCGCGTTCCAAGTCATCGATTACTCTTTCGCAATACCAGTTTTCTGGCATTTCCGGATAGTTGACCTTTGCCTGATCAATTAATCGCTCGGCTGCTGCAATGTCACCTCCTAGCTTGGCAATTAGTTGGTTTTTCAGATGGTTATCGGGTATTTCCTCCTTGATTGGCTCCTGTACCTGCTTTGCTCTCTGTTGTGGTACTGCTTGTAATTGTTCTCTTCGTAGCTGCCAGAATAAAAGGTAGTAGAGTGTACCAAAAATTAAAATCAGGCTGAATGTGCCGAACAGAGCTACTCGGTTAAACGCTAAAAATCCTAAAACTAACTGTGAGAGAACATAGCCAAGTAACAAGCCAGTGATTAAGAGAATAAATGTGCCGACAATAATAACTACTTGGTTCCCCATAAATCCTCGTCGTCTTCTTCAAGTCCTGGTCTGGATATTGCCACTGGTTTAGGGTTCCAAGGGGCAAACAATGGTAATAGAAGTAGTCCAGGGATAGCAGCGACCATACTAATAATGAAAAATAAAGGCCAACCTGTGCTTTTTGCTAAAGTGCCTGCTGGGGCAACTAGAACGTCACGACTGACAGCCATAAAACTTGATAATAAAGCATATTGGGTGGCAGAAAAGCGCTGGTTACACATATTCATTAAAAATGCCAAAAATGCTGCTGTTCCCAAGCCACCACAAAAGTTTTCGATGTTGATTGTTATTACTAGAGCTTGGTAGTTTTGGCCCACGTTGGCTAACACATAATAAGCTAAATTACTCACTGCTTGCAAAGCACCAAATAACCAAAGTGAGCGATTGACACCAATTTTACTCAAAATCACGCCACCCGATAAAGTGCCAACAATGGTAGCAATTAGCCCCATACCACCTTGAATTGTCCCGATATCGGTTTGGCTGAATCCAGTTTGTAATAAGAACGGTGTAGACATATTGTTGACAAAGGCATCCCCCAGTTTATACAAGACGATAAACACCAGGATGAAAATGCCTTGGATGACACCCTGGCGCTGGAAAAATTCCCCAAAAGGTAAAATTACGGCAGCAGCTAAAGATTCTGGTGGGCTTGCTTCTTTGGGTTCCGGTGCAAATAACGTGCCCAGAATGCCAATAACCATGCCCAAGGACATCAATATATAAACAGATGGCCAAGGTAAATAGTCAGCCAAGATTAATGCCAAAGAACCTGTGAATAAAAGTGCTATGCGATAACCTAAGACGAAAACAGCCGCACCTGCTCCCAATTCTAATTTTTCTAGAACATCGGTGCGGTAGGCATCAGCAGCAATGTCTTGACTCGCACTTAAAAAGGCGATGGCCACAGCATTGATCGCTAGAAGTTCTAGTGCTTGTTTGGGTTGTTGACAAGCCATGAGAGCGATGGCAATCAATAGCCCAATTTGAAGGGTAAGTAACCAGCCCCGTCGCCTACCTAAAATTGGCACCGTAAACCTATCCAGCAAAGGCGACCAGATAAATTTTAAGGAGTAAGGTAAACCCACAAGGCTCAATAAGCCAATGGCGGTTAAATCCACCTGTTCTACAGTCATCCAAGCTTGCAGGGTTCTACTGGTCAAGAACAATGGCAGACCGGACGAAAAACCTATGAATGTCAAAGTTGCCATTTTGGGGCTAGCGAAAACTTTCAGCAGGGATTGCACTGGATTCATCTTGTCAAGGTTTCTTCTCAATCTTGTGAATTGCAGTTATCTTGCCATAACTGCTGTCACATTCTACGCAAAGATAGAAATTTGCCCAGGTTGTCGCCACTGAGATCATCAACAGTTATGGCCTCACGGCATAAGTAATTTCTTAATTTTCTTTCATTTGCTCAACCTGATGACCGTTAATTTTTACCCCGTGTGCAGCGAGACATTTTTCCCAACCAACACGAGTACCGATGTCACTTTTGTGTTTGAGTAGTCCTAATTGCTGTTCTTGTTGGGTGAGTTGAGCAAATTCTTTGTAAAGTGGGTAATTGGCAGTGACAAAATTTTCTTTGCGGTGCAAAATTGGCGGATTAGCTCTATCTGCATAATCACGGTGAGTTATGTATAAACTTTGTAAATTAACATTGATACTGGCTTTTAAAGCTGGATGGGGATCACTGTCAAATTCTGGGTAGAACAAATAGGATATTTGCGGTTTGTCAATGTGATACTTGATTAATGTAGCTCCATCTACCCGGCCAATGGTGCGGCTAGCACAGCTTTCATAAATCCGTAGTAAAGGGTCAAGTTCTGCTATTGCGGAAACATGAACGTAAAGTGCGCTAGGGGTATGTTTGCCAATTTTGCTTTTTTCACAAGCTGTTTGCACAACTTTGGGATTACCTAAGCTAAATAGCTTTTGGTCGGCTACTTCACAAGCTTCTTCATAGCTGCCGAAAAAGGCTTTGATGTCATAACGCATTTCTGGCGCTAGTTTCTGCCAAGTGGGACGTTGTTCAAAGTGGGTTAGTGCCAGATACACTTGGATATCTAGAGAGCGACGGTAAGCGATGGCATCCCATTCTGCTTCATCGGTAGCTTGTAAAACTACATTAAAAGCGCGGCGAAAGCTACCAAATTCACTCAGTAATTCTTGTTGATTTGTTAACTCACCTCTAACGGGTAGTCTACCACGTTTAGTAAAAAAATCCATCAGTGGTTGTAGTTGTTCTTGGTAGTCTTCAAACCGCTTGCTGGGGACACGAACTTTTGGTGTAGCAGTGCTAGAAAAAAAACGGATGGCTTTAAAACTTTCTTTGGCTGCATCATCACGGAAAACAAAATACACGCCTAGTGATACTGGTACTGCATCTACATTTAGTACTTTGTCTATGTAATTTTTTAGTTCTTCTTGTTCGTAATATTTCTGAAAAGTGTTGCGGCGAGTGACAATACCATCACTGTAAGCCAGTTGTGTCTTACTTGGGGCATTAATTAATACTTGTGCTGCAACAATTAAAACCTGTTGAGTCAGTTCCCAAGCATGAATGAGACTTTGCGAGCGTTCTTCTTGGTTTTATTAAACTAAGCCAGTCAGTCACCCAACGGACTCGTCTTCAAAACCGTACGTGAGACTTTCGCCTCATACGGCTCCTCAATGACATGGTTCTTGTCATGAATACCCCTTAGACTACCAGCATTGGCAGTCTTTTCGCCGTG